>NZ_JBSGZJ010000027.1:0-35106 GCF_053610925.1 Streptomyces sp. NPDC054847
CACCCGCCCCGGGGCCCTTCGCGCGTGCGGGCACAATATGAGCCATGACCGACCGATCCGCCGACCTCCGCGCCCGCTGGACCGACGCGCTCCTCGGCGCCCGCGGGGAAGCGAGCGGCCCCGACCCGCTGCCGTACGGGGAGAACCTGCTCGCGCGCTGGGCCGAGCCGCAGCGGCGGTACCACACGACCGGCCATCTGGTCGCGGTCCTCGACCACATCGACACCCTCGCCGTTCACGCGGACGATCCCGACCTCGTGCGGCTGGCCGCCTGGTTCCACGACGCCGTGTACCTCCCCGACCGCTCGGAGAACGAGGAGCGCTCTGCCCGCCTCGCCGAGCGCGCCCTCCCGGAGGCCGGGCTGAGCGAGCGGGCGACCGCGGAGGTGGCCCGGCTGGTGCGCCTGACCACCACCCACGCCCCCGACGAGGGCGACCGCAACGGCCAGGTGCTGTGCGACGCGGACCTGGCGATCCTGGCCGCCGCCCCCGACGCGTACGCCGCGTACGCGGCGGCGGTGCGCGAGGAGTACGCCTTCGTCCCGGACGAGGCCTTCCGCGACGGTCGTGCCGCGGTGCTCCGGCAGCTCCTGGCCCTGCCGCTGCTGTTCCGTACACCGCACGGCCGGCAGGAGTGGGAACGGAAGGCCCGCCACAACCTCACCGTGGAGCTGGAGCTGCTCGCCGCGTCCTGATCCCGCGGCCCGGCCGGGGAATTCCAGGCTTCAACCACCTGTTGGCAACTGTCATGCCCGACCCTTCCGAACGCTCCGCCCGCGCCCGTATGCCGCTCGCCGTCTACATCCTCGGCCTCTCCGTCTTCGCCCTCGGCACGAGCGAGTTCATGCTCTCGGGGCTGCTGCCGCCCATCGCGGCGGACATGGACGTGTCGATCCCCCGGGCCGGGCTGCTGACCTCGGCGTTCGCGGTCGGCATGGTGGTCGGCGCACCGCTGCTCGCCGTCGCGACGCTACGACTGCCCCGCAGGACCACTCTGATCACGCTGATCTCCGTCTTCGGCGTCGGCCAGGTCGCCGGCGCGCTCGCCCCCACCTACGAGATCCTTTTCGCTTCCCGGGTCATCAGCGCGCTCGCCTGCGCCGGCTTCTGGGCGGTGGGCGCGGCCGTCGCCATCGCGATGGTGCCCGTGACCTCGCGGGCCCGGGCCATGGCCGTCATGATCGGCGGACTGTCGATCGCCAACGTCCTCGGCGTCCCCGCGGGCGCGTTCCTCGGCGAGCACCTGGGCTGGCGGTCGGCGTTCTGGGCGGTCGGCGCGGCGTCCGCCGTGGCGCTCGTCGGCGTACTGATGCGGATCCCGCACATCCCACTGCCGGAGCAGAAGCCGCAGCTGCGGAAGGAGCTGACGATCTACCGGGACCGCCAGGTCTGGCTGGCCGTGGCGATCACCGCGCTGGCTGCGGGCGGCGTGTTCTGCCTGTTCACCTACCTCAGCCCGCTGCTCACCGATGTGGCGGGGCTGGACGCCGGCTGGGTGCCGACCGTGCTCGCGCTCTTCGGCATCGGCGCGCTGGCCGGCTCGACGATCGGCGGCCGGGTGGCCGACGCGCACCTGTTCGGCGTGATGCTCAGCGGCATAGCCGGGTCGACGGTGCTGCTGGCGGCGATCGCGCTGTTCGCCTCGTACGCGGCGGCGGCCGTGGCACTTTCGTTCCTGCTCGGCTTCTCCTCGTTCTTCACCGCCCCGGCGCTCAACGCCCGGATGTTCAACGTCGCGGGCGCGGCGCCGACGCTCGCCGGTGCGACGACCACCGCGGCGTTCAACCTCGGCAACACCGGCGGACCCTGGCTCGGCGGTGTGGTGATCGACGCGGACCTCGGCTTCCCGTCGACGGCCTGGGCGGGCGCGGCCATGATGGTCGTCGCCATCGTCCTCGTGGCGGTGGCGATGCGGCTCCACGGCAGCTCACGGGTGGTGTCCCAGTCGGTCCCCGTCGAGCGATCCGTCTCGGCGGAACGCGTCTGACCGGGGCACGTCTTCGCGGACCGCGTCTTCGCGGACCGCGTCTCCGCGGACCGCGGCCGAGCGGAAGAACGCGTGGAGCGGACACCGCGCCCGAGCGGAGGAAAACGTCCGGGCCAGGCGGATCCCGTCCGGCTCGGACGCCTCAGACGGAACGCCCCTTGGGCCGGCGCAGCCCCGCGCCCGTGAGGCGGCGTACGAGCTCCTTCGAGCCCACCTCCACCGCGCCAGCCGCGACAGCGTCCGCGTAACGGTGCGAGGGGACGTCGTAGTGGTCGCGTTCGAAGGCGCGCGGCGGGCAGCCGATGGCCGCGGCGAAGGCGTGGAGCTCGTCGAACGACACGTCACTGACCAGGTGGGACCACATCCGGCCGTGACCCGGCCAGGTCGGCGGGTCGATGTAGACCGTCACGTCAGGCCACCTATGGGGGCCACCACCACGCCCGCCTTCCCGCACACCCAGTGCGGGTCCGGCCCGAGCTCCGGCTGGATCTCCAGGGCGTGCGGGTCGCCGGCGTCGCACACCGGGCACAGCGGCCAGCGGCCGTGCCGCTCCAGCAGCGAGTCCTGGACGTCCTGGGCGACCAGACCGGCGACGTACTCGACGCCCTCCGGCCACTGCTCGACCCACCAGCGGCGGTGGGTGACCGCGTCCTCGACCATGGAGACGACTCCTGCGTCGGCCACGTCGCGGGCGGCCAGATCGGCGATGACCAGGGCCCGGGCCCGGTGCAGAGCCTGTTCCAGTGGGTTCGAGTCGTCCATGCCCCCATTGTCTCCGGGTCTTGACGCCACCCGAAACGCGAAAATACCTTTCAAGTGTGACCAATCCAGTGAAGGAAATTTTCAGCGGTGACGCTCCCGCCCCCGCCGCCCTCGCGGCCAAGGTGCGCACGCTCTCGCCGTCCATGACCCGTTCCATGCAGCGGGTCGCCGAAGCCGTCGCCGACGACCCGGCCGGCTGCGCGGCCCTCACGGTCACCGGCCTCGCCGAGCTCACCGGCACCAGTGAGGCCACCGTGGTCCGCACCGCCCGCCTGCTCGGCTACCCCGGCTACCGCGACCTTCGCCTGGCGCTCGCCGGTCTCGCCGCCCACCAGGAATCCGGCCGGGCGCCTGCCATCACCACCGACATCGCCGTCGACGATCCCATCGCGGACGTCGTCGCCAAGCTCGCCTACGACGAGCAGCAGACCCTCGCCGACACCGCCGCCGGTCTCGACACCGTCCAGCTCGGCGCAGCGGTGGCCGCCGCGTCGACCGCCCGCCGCATCGACATCTACGGCGTCGGCGCGTCCTCGCTCGTCGGCATGGACCTCGCGCAGAAACTCCTCCGCATCGGCCTGATCGCCCACGCCCACGCCGACCCGCACCTCGCCGTCACCAACGCCGTGCAGCTGCGCTCCGGTGACGTGGCCATCGCGATCACCCACTCCGGTTCCACCGGCGACGTGATCGAGCCGCTGCGGGTCGCCTTCGACCGCGGCGCGACGACGATCGCCATCACCGGCCGCCCCGACGGTCCGGTCTCGCAGTACGCCGACCATGTGCTGACGACGTCGACCGCCCGCGAGAGCGAGCTGAGGCCGGCCGCCATGTCGTCCCGCACGAGCCAACTGCTCGTCGTGGACTGCCTGTTCATAGGCGTGGCCCAGCGTACGTACGAGTCGGCTGCCCCTGCCCTCGCCGCCTCGTACGAAGCCCTCGCGCACCGCCACAGCCCGCGCACCCGCTGACCGAACCCCCGCGTACCAAGAAAGCCGAGCCGCTCTACATGACCTCCACCTACGGTGAACTCCGCGCCCAGCTGGCCACTCTCACCACCGAGGCGTTCCGACCCGAGCTCGCCGACATCGACCGGCTGCCGACGCTCGAGATCGCCCGGATCATGAACGGCGAGGACGCGACCGTCCCCGCCGCCGTCGCCGCGCAACTGCCCGCCATCGCCGCCGCGATCGACGGCACCGCGGAGCGGATGTCCCGCGGCGGCCGGCTGATCTACGCGGGGGCCGGCACGGCGGGCCGACTGGGCGTGCTCGACGCCAGCGAATGCCCGCCCACCTTCAACACCGACCCGTCGGAGGTCCTCGGCCTGATCGCGGGCGGCCCGACCGCGATGGTCAAGGCCGTCGAAGGCGCGGAGGACAGCAAGGAACTGGCCGCGGCGGACCTGGACGGCCTGGAGCTCACGGCCGACGACACGGTGGTCGGAATCTCGGCGTCAGGCCGCACCCCGTACGCCATCGGCGCGGTGGAACACGCCCGCGCGCTGGGCGCGCTCACCATCGGGCTCTCCTGCAACGCGGACAGCGCGCTGGCCGCCGCCGCGGAACACGGCATCGAGGTCGTCACCGGGCCCGAACTCCTCACCGGCTCCACCCGGTTGAAGGCGGGCACGGCACAGAAGCTGGTGCTCAACATGATCTCGACGATCACGATGATCCGCCTCGGCAAGACCTACGGGAACCTGATGGTCGACGTCCGCGCGTCCAACGACAAACTCCGCGCCCGCTCCCGCCGCATCGTGGCGCTGGCGACGGGGGCGTCCGACGAGGAGATCGAGTCGGCCCTGGAGGCGACGGACGGCGAGGTGAAGAACGCGATCCTGGTGCTCCTGGGCGACGTCGACGCCCCGACGGCGGCCACCCTCCTCGCCCGCACCTCGGGCCACCTGCGCGCGGCCCTCACGGCCTCGTCCGCCACCTGACCCACGCCCCGGCCACTTCGGGCCCAGTGGGCGCCGGGGCACACACCTCACGGCCCCGCCGGTGCCGGGGCACACCCACGGCTCCGCCGGCGCGGGGCCACTCAAGCCTCGCCGGCGACTGAGGCGCGGAGCTCGGGGCAGAGCCCCGACGACCGGACCACGCCACGTCGCCGACCGCCCGCCGGAACTCACAGCACGCCCTCCGGGCGTGTCCTCAATCGCCGGACGGGCTCAAGTGCCCGCCCTGCGACACCCGACTCCGCCCGCGCCCGGACGACTTCAAGCCCCGCCGGCCATCGAGGCGCACCTGCAGCCCGCCTGCGCCCGGGCCCACCCAGCCCCGCCGGCGATTGAGGCGCGGGGCCCGGGGCAGAGCCCCGGCGGCCGGGACGTGCTACGCCGCGTCCGCCGTTCGTTCCTTCACCGTCACCCGCCCCTTGCGGATCGTCGCGATCCGCCTCGTCCGGCGCGCCAGCGCCGAGTCGTGGGTGACCATCACGAACGTGAAGGCGTGCTCCTCCCACAACGCCTCCAGCACCTCCATGATCTCGTCGCGCATCGACTCGTCCAGGTTTCCCGTCGGCTCGTCCGCGAGCAGTACCGCCGGCCGTTTCACCAGCGCACGCGCGATCGCGACCCGCTGCTGCTGGCCGCCGGACAGCTCGCCGGGCAGGTGCCGCAGCCGCTCGCCGAGACCGACGGACGCCAGCGCCTCCGCGGCACGTTCCCTGCGTTCGCGAGCCTTCAGACCCGGCAACGGCACGAGCGCCGTCTCGACGTTCTCCTGCGCGGTCAGCGTGGGAATCAGGTTGAAGCTCTGGAAGACGAAGCCGATCTTCTCCGCCCGCACCCGCGTCAGCCTCGCCTCCGGCAGGGTCGCCAGATCCGTCCCGTCGAGGACCACGCTGCCCTCGCTCGGCCGGTCGAGGCCGCCGAGCATCTGCAGCAGCGTGGACTTGCCGCCTCCCGTGGGGCCCTGGATGACGAGCCGGCCGCCGTCCTCGATGGTCAGGTCGACGCCGTCGAGGGCGTTCACGCCGTCCTTGCCCCGCCGGTAGCGCTTGGTGACGCCACTGAGCTGGTACATCATCAACTCCTGCTTGTACGTGGAAGAGAAGGGGCCCGGTCCTGGCCGGGTCACTCGACGCGGCGCAGCGCGTCGGCGGGCCGCAGCCGGGACGCCCGCCAGCCGCCGAAGCCGCCAGCGACGAGACCACCGGCGACGGCGAGGGACACGGCGAGGCCGATCGTGGTGAGCGAGACGGGCGCGGTGAGCGCGATGTCGAGGGCGCGGTCGGCCGAGTCCCGCAGGGGTCCGCCACCGCCGCCGGGACCGGCGACCCGGAGGCCGCCCCCTCCGCCCGGCGCGCCCGCCCCGGCGCCGCCGCCGAGCTGAGCGGTGAGCGTCGGGCTGAAGGTGGTGATCAGCCACGCCCCGGCGAGCCCGAGGGCGATCCCGAGCCCGCCGCCGACGAGCCCGTTGACCAGGGCCTCGCCCGCGACCTGCCGTGTCACCCGGCCGCTGCGCCAGCCGAGCGCCTTGAGCGTGCCGAACTCCCGTACACGCCGGCTGACAGCCGAGGACGTCAGCAGTCCGGCGACGAGGAACGCCGCGGCCAGCACGAGGACGGAGAGCCACTTGCCGACGCCCGATGCCAGGTCGGACGCCGTGGACAGCGACCCGGAGACCGTCTCCGCGAGGTCGGCGGAGGTGGTCACGGTCGTACCGGAGATGTTCTTCTGGATGGTCTCCTTGACGCCGTCGATCTGCTGCGAGTCGGTCACCTGGACGTAGACCGTGGTCACCTTGTCCTTGGCGTCGGCGAGTTCCTGCGCCTGGGCCAGCGGGAGGTAGACGTTGGCCGCGGCGTCGCCGCTGTCCGCGGTCGCGATGCCGATGATGTCGAAGTCGGTGCCGGAGACGGTGAGTTTCTTGCCCGGCCCGAGGTTCTTCTCCTTGGCGTAGGCGCTGTCGAGGACGGCGACCCGCGCGTCGGTCTCGTTCTCCTTGAAGGTCCGCCCGGAGGTGATCGTCGAGGAGGTCAGGGGTCCGAGTTCCTGGTGGGCGACGTCCGTTCCGTACGCCGTGTACGAGTCGACGTCGAAGTCGGCCCCGCCGCCGCGCACGGCGCCGCCGCCCGCGCCCGGCCCGCCCTGGCCGGGCTTCTGCTGCACCGCCCCGCGCTTGAACTCCCCGTTGACCTTCATGACGTTGACGCTCAGCCCGCCGACCGCGCCCGCGACGCCGTCCTGCTTCGCGACCTCGGCAACGGTCGAGGAGGCGAGGGTCTCGAAGCCCTGGACCATCACGATGTCGCTGCTCTGCTCCGCGTCGTCGCCCTCGTCCTTGGCGTCGAACCGGAAGCGGGGGCGCCGCACCGTCTCGCCCTCACCGGGCGGCTCGGCGGCCTTGGTGACGGTCATGTCGGTTCCGAGTCCGTACAGCGACTCCAGGACCTTGTCCTGGGCGCGGTTCATCCCGGACGACACGGAGTTGACGACGATGACCAGCGCGATCCCGAGGGCGAGCCCCGAGGCGACGACGAGCGCCGCTTTTCTGCGGCGGCGGAGTTCACGCCGGAGGTAGGTGAAGAACATGGCGTGACGGTATGGACGCGGCGTGATGAGGAGTTAAGGCGACGATGAGAGCCCCATGAGTGTTCCGATCGAGACCTGACCGCCGAGGGCGAAGGCACTGGGGCACGTTGTGCTGCCGCAGCCTGCCGCCGGCACGCCGCGCCGGCTCGGGGCAGGGGCGGGCCGCGGCTCAGCACTGCAGGCCAACCCCCGGCAAGTTCACCAAAGAAATTCTGCAAAACTTCTTTTGCAGAACCCCGTGCCCGCTCTACGCTCGCCCGGTGACCGATGACCACGAACACCGCCGCCGCGTACTCGATCCCCGTCAGGACGCCGCCGCCCTCAAGGCGCTCACCCACCCCCTGCGGATCCGGCTGCTGGGCCTGCTGCGCATGGAGGGACCGGCCACCGCGAGCGAACTCGCCGTCAGGACGGGCGAGTCGTCCGCGTCGACCAGCTACCACCTGCGGGTGCTGGCCAAGTACGCGTTCATCGCGGAGGCCGAGCACCGCGACGGCCGCGAGCGGCGCTGGAAGTCCGTCCACGAGGTCACCAGCTGGAGCAACGCCGCGATGGCCGGCTCACAAGAGGCGCGGGCGTTCGTCGACGTGGCCCGCCGGGCCCAACTCGACCATCTGGAACGCTCCCTGGCCCGGCACCAGGAGGACCTCGACACCGGCAGGCTCGACGGGGAGTGGCTGGAGCCGTCCGGCTTCACCGACCTGGTGGCCCGCCTCACGCCCGAGTCGCTCACGGAACTGTGGGCGGCGTTCGAGCGCACCGTGAACGAGTTCGCCGCCCGCGACGCGGGCGACGCCCGCGCCGAACAGGTCGTGCTCTTCACGGCCGGGCTGGCACTCGCCCCGGAAACCGGGGCGCGCGGCACAAGGCCGAACGCGGGAACAGACAGCGCCGAGGCCGTCACGGAGAAGAAGTCGGCCACGGAGGACGGCTCATGAAGCTGCTGGACCCCCGCACCGCCCGCCGCCGCTTCGTCACCGTCGCGTTCCTCTTCTGGCTCCCCGTCGGCCTCTACATACCGTCCCAGGTCCTGCTCCTGACCGAACGCGGCATGAGCCTCGCCGTCGTCGCCGGACTCTTCGCCGTCCACTCCCTCACCGTGTCCCTCATGGAGCTGCCCACCGGCGGGCTGTCCGACGTCCTCGGCCGCCGGTCCGTCCTCGCCGCGGCGGGCCTGCTCAATCTGTGCGCCCTGACCTTGATGGCGCTCGGAACCACCGTGTGGGCGCTCGCCGTCGCCATGTTCCTGATGGGCTCCGGCCGCGCCCTGTCCAGCGGCCCCGCGGAGGCCTGGTACGTGGACACCGTCCAGGCCCACTCCGGCGCGGGCGCCGAACTGCGCACCGGCCTGGCGCGCGGCAACACCGCCTCGGCCGCCGCGCTCGCCGCCGGAACCCTCCTCGGCGGGGCGCTGCCGCTCCTGCTGGGCCTCGGCCCCGACCCGGGCGCCCGACTGGCCGGCGCCACCGGCGGCCTCGTACTCCCGCTGTCGGTACCCGGCCTGCTCGGCGCGGCCGTCGGCGTCGGTTTCGTCGCATACGTCCTCACCGCCCTGCCCGAGCCGCCCCGCCCGCCGGCCACCCTGCGCGGCGTGCTCCGCGGCGTCCCGGCGACGATGCTGGGCGGGCTTCGGCTCGGCGTCACGGAGTCGCTCGTCCGCCGGGTCCTGCTGACCGCGGCCGCCGCCGGCGCGGCGCTCGCCGCCGTCGAGCTCCTCACCCCCGGACGGGCCGCCCGGCTCACGGGCGCCCCCGAGTCCGGCGCTGTCCTTTACGCCGCACTCGCCTGCGCCGGCTTCCTGTGCACCGCGGTCGGCAGCCACTGCGCACCTCTGACCGCACGGCTGACGGGGAGCAGCGAGCACGCGGTGCTCGCCGCCCTCGGTGTGAGCACGACCGGACTCGCGCTCCTCGGTGTGACGGCCGCCTGGGACGGCGGCCCGGCACCGCTCGCCCTGGCCGCCCTCGGATACGCCCTCGTCTACCTGGGTCTCGGCGCGGCGGGTCCGAACGAGAACGACCTGCTGCACCGTCGCGTCGACAGCACGGTCCGCGCCACCGCCCTGTCCGTGAAGTCGTTGGCGCTCCAGTCGGTCGCCGCGCTGACCGGCCTCGTGGCCGGCTCCCTGCCGGTCGGCCCGCTGCCGTGGCTGGTGGGCGCGACCGCACTGCTGCTCGGCGCACTGCTGTGGACCCGCCGGGCGAAGCCCGCCACCGCCGCGTATCCGTCGCCCGTCCTTCCCTCAGAAGAAGTCGTCCTGACCGCGTCCGGGTCGGGACCCGTCCCGTGCTGCGGGAGCCGCGTCGCCGCGCCGAGGGCTCGCCACAGCGGCGTGATTCAGCCGGCGTCGTCTCCACCAGAGCAGCAATGCGGCTGCCGCTAGGCCCACGGGCAGCAGACGCAGGGCCGACGCGCCGACGGTCGAGGGCTCTTCCTGCGGATCGCGGTCGGCCGCCTGACGCGGTGCGGGGACCTGCGGTTCGCGGTCGGCCGCCTGGCGCGGTGTGGGCGCGCCGAGCCAGATCGCACCGTTGCCGTCGGCGGACGGCGCGCTCAGCGAGCGGTCGACCCTCTCGGGAAGGTTCGCGTGGGCCGCGGTGAAACGGTCGCCCGAGACCTGCGCGACGGGGATTCTCGTGAAGTCGACACCACCGTAGACATAGTTGCGTACATAGGTGGTCCCGCCTTCGGTGGTCCTGTCGGTGACCTTGAACTCGCCCTTGGTGTACGAGTCGACGAACCGGTCGAAGGTGTCGGTGGGCTTCCAGCGGCCGTCGCTCCGCCAGTTGTCGATGTCGCCCGTGTCGATGAGGTCGCCGTAGGTGGTGTCCTTGCTGCGGCTCAGGTCGCGGTACCACTCGGCGGCGACCCGGGCGAGGTAGACGCGGCGTAGTTCTGCGTACTCGGGCGCGGTGTTGATGGCCTTCTTGAGCTCGGGAAGGATCAGGCCTCGGAAGTGCTGCTCGTTGTGGTCCTCGGTGGCCTTGCTCTGCTGGGGACATGTACCGGTGGCGGACTCGCCCCGCTGCTTCAGGTACTGGGTCTCCATCTTGACGTCGAGGGGCGCGTCGAGGATGTAGAGCTTGTCGCCGTCCTGGCGGACCGATGCGGGTGCGGGCAGGATCCACGTCCGGTAGGACATGCAGTTGCCCTGGATGCCGTCCCAGAACGTCCGGCCTCGTGCGGTGTGGGGGTGGATGAGCTTGCCGATCGTCTTCTTCATCTGCAGATCGGACTCGAGCAGGACGCGTCCGGCGTCCGTACGTCCGAGCCGGTCGTCGACGATGCGGTCCGGCTCGTCGGGATTGAGGTTGACCCAGAAGGCCGACGGGTCGAGGGAGAGCCAGACGAAGAAAGCGTCCGAGCTGCCCTCCGCGGCGTCGAGGCCCGCCCCCGGAGAACTGCCGCCGTCGGCGGAGAGGGGTGCCTGGAAGGAGTACTGCAGACCGCTGCCGTCGCCGGGGTCGGCGAGATAGCGCAGTTGCAGGGACGAGAAGTCGATCCCGCCGGGCGCCTCGGGCACCGGTTGCGTCAGTGCTCGGGTCAGGCCGCCCGCGGTGTCGTTCGCGGTGTTGTTCTCTCCGCACGGGTCGGCCGCCTGCGGGGCGTTGCGCGGAGCGGTCAGCGCGACGGTCGTCAGCCGGGAGCGGAGGCCGAGGGCCTGGCCGTCACACGGTTCGGCGGCGCGGGGGTTCCGGAAGAAGCGGTTCTCCTTCCTGTTCTCCGCCAGGCGCTGACTCTCCGCCGCTTTGCGCTCCTTGATCAGCGTCTTCTGTGCCGCCACCTCCCGGGCGACGGTGGTCTTCTCGGCGCGGGCACTCGCCTTTGCGCTGTCGATCAGCCCGTTGAGCTCGTCGGCCGCCCCCTTGCCGTTCACGACGGCGTAGATGACATCGGTGGTGGCCGGGATCCGGCCGGCGCACCGACCTTTGCACGGCGAACGGTCGCTGTAGATCACGAAGAGCCGGTCCTGGGGCACCGGTTTTCGCACATCTCGGCTCAGGAAAGCCAGGTCCCAGACGAGGATGTTCAGTTCGGAATGGTTGCCTTCCGCTTCCGCCGAGGCCTCGTTGGCGTGCGGGACTACGGCAAACTTCTCGATCCCGGGGCGTTCGTCCATGCGTAACCGCTCGTACAGCGCCGGGTCGTCGTGCTTCAACGCGGCGGTCTCCACCACCTCCAGGCCCCGGGTGTCCACGTCGTCGAGTCCCGTGATGTCCACGAACCCGATCGCGACGTTCCGGCTCCCGTCGATCCGACGCGGGTTCTTGCCGCCGTCGAGCTGCGACCGGTGGCCCCACACCGCCTGCCGGTGCACGTAGGACCGGTGTCCCAGGGGGTCGCTGTACCAGTCGCCTTCGATCCGGGTCAGCGATCTCCCGGACGGAGCGGGCTTGCGCTCCTTCTTCCCCCCGTCGGCCGTGAGGTTGCGGGTGTGGCCGGGCGACTGCGTCTGCGCCCCGGCGGACGCCTGCGCGGAGCCGCCGCCGGTGCCCAGTAACAGCCCGAACATCAGCACGGACGCGGCCAGAGCCCGCGGTCCGGTGCGTCCTCTGGTCAATGACATGTCGCTCCCCCTGTTTTCGTCCGCGCACGGCGAGCCGTGGCCGGTCCGTCGGGAGAGGACCTTCCCCCCGTCCGGTGACGAGAACCTGAGACCGTGCCAGACGGCACGCGCCGAGGCGTCGGCCGCCTCAGCCGCGCAGCGTCACTCCGTACCTGGCGCGCAGGCGGGCGATCTCCCACCACGCCACCGCCGTCACCGACGCCGGGCCGCCGAGGACCGCGCAGAACTGGACGACCGGCGGCCCCGGCGGCGCCCCGGCCATGGCCAGGTTGATCGCCGCGAGTTCCCACACCAGGACGCCGGTGAGCAGGGCGGGGAGAGCCGCGTGCGCGTCGGCCGTGTTGAAAGCGGTACGCAGCGCCGTCGTCGACGCGAAGACGACGAAGAACAGCACCCACAGCACCGGCAGCAGCAGCGCGAGTGTGATCAGCGGGCTGAGACGGCTGCCCTCGTAGCTCCGGCCGAGGAGCATCGCGCCCGCGAAGAGCAGTGGTACGGCCGTGAAGGCGCCGAAGTACCAGAGCACCGAGCGGACCGCGGGCCGCAGCCTGGCGCGCATGCCGGGCCGTGCGTGCGGCGGCGCGAGCCGGAAGAGGACGAGGATCACCACGGGAGCGGTGAGGAGCAACAGCCACGGCGTGACGACCAGCCGGAACAGATACTGGTCCTGCACCTGTGCCCAGTCCGCCTCGGTCCCGTAGGCGGCGAGGATCAGGAAGGACGCGACCAGCGCCACCCAGGCCCTGGTCTTCTGCACGCGCCACACCTCGGGGTCCTGGTACCGCCGGTGGCTGTGCGCGGGGAACCGCAGCCTCGCCTGACGGCGGGCGGACCTGGCCAGCGGGTAGCCCAGCAGCACCATCAGAGCCGGCCACACACAGAGCAGGCCGATCACCCAGAGACAGCCGGGCATCCGGCGCACATGCCGCAACACCTCGCCCAGCGGCGGCCATTCGTCCTGGCGGAACTGCTGCCACAGCGACGGGGGCGGACCGTAGGGAGGGTACGGGTACGGCCCCGGACGAGGCGGCGGCCCCGGATACGGACCCGGCCCCCGATACGGCGCGGGCTGCGGCGGCACCCCCGGATGCGGTGGAACTCCTGGATGCGGCTGTCCCGCCCGCCGGTACGGATCCTGTCCCCCGAATGTCACGCCTGCGCCCTTCCTGGAGTGGTCCGCCGATCATTCCAGGAGAGCGAACTGCCGTGCACAGCCCGGCACATGGCGGGCCGGCGACACCACATCCACACCCAGCGACGGCAGGGTCACCGACACCCCCGCCAGGCCCTCCCTGAGCCGGGCCACCGCCTCCTCGGCGATCCGCGACCGGTCCGCCGTCCGCGACCCCGCCGAAGACCGCGGCCTGTCGGCGGACCGCACCACTGCTGCCATGAGCACCACACCTCCGCGCCGCGCAACCGCCGGGTATCCGATCTCCTCACCCCGCGTGTCCGGGTGCGGCCCGGCCTTCCGGAGCAAGTTGACAACAACCCGCTCGACGACGGTCCCGGGCGTAAACTGGGCCGCATGAGCCGACGACGACATTGATCCACCGCAGCGGGTCCTGGAACGGGCTGTCGCGGGCCGCCGCGCGGGTGAGCACCCGGCGTCCCCCGTCCGTTCCGCAGAAGGACCACACGCATGCTCACCGTTTCGTCATGCCCGCCGGACCCCCGCGTCCGCGGCGTCCGCCGGCTCGAGCGAAGGCTCTACGCCTACGCGGGTCTTGAGGACTTCGTCCTCCTCTACCCCCTCTACGCCCTGCTCTTCGCCGAACACGGCCTGACCACCGCCGAGATCTCCTCCCTCTTCGCCATCTGGTGCGTCGTCGGCCTGCTGGTCGAGGTGCCGTCGGGCGTCTGGGCCGACGCGGTGTCCCGCCGCGTCACGCTGGTCGCCGGCCCGCTGCTGACCGCCGTTGGATTCGCGCTGTGGGCGCTGACCCCCTCCTACGCGGCCTACGCCGCCGGCTTCACGCTCTGGGCGGTCGGCGGCTCCCTGCGCTCCGGCTCGATGGAAGCGCTCGTGCACGACGAACTCGAACGGCTCGGCGCGGCCGACCGCTACGGCCGGATCATGGGCCGGGCCGCCGCCTTCGGCATGGCCGCGACGGCCGCGGCCACGGCCGCCGCCGCGCCCGCGCTCGCCTTCGGCGGCGACGCGCTGGTGTGGGCCGGGAGCATCGGCGCGTGCCTGCTGTGCGCGGCGGCCGGCGCGACGCTCCCCGAGCACCGCGCCACCGCCCACCACGACACCGCCGAACGGCCGGGCTACCTCGCCACGTTGCGTTCCGGGCTGGCCGAGGTGCGCGGCAGCCGTCCCGTCCGGCGGGCGATGGTACTCGCCGTGGTGATCACGTCGATCTGGGGCGTGCTGGACGAGTACGTGCCGCTACTCGCCGCCGCCACGGGTGTCGCGACCGAGACCGTCCCCCTGCTGGTGCTGGTGGTGTGGGTGGGCGTGACGCTCGGCTCGCTGCTGGTGACGGCCGGCGAACGGCTGTCGGTCCGGGCGACCGGGGCGCTGGTCGCGGCCGCGGCCATGGCGCTCGCGGCGGGCGCGCTGTCGGGCACGCCCGCCGGATTCGCCCTGCTCGCCGTCGCGTTCCTCGTCTTCCAGCTCGCGGACGTGCTGGCCGACGTACGCCTCCAGGCCGCGATCACCGGCAGGAGCCGGGCGACCATCACCTCGCTGACGGGCCTCGGCACCAACATCGCCTCGCTACTGGCGTACGGCACGTACGCGGCACTGTCGCCGTACGCCTCCCACGGCACGGTCTTCGCGCTGCTGGCCGTGCCGTACCTGCTGGTGGCCGCCGTGATGGGCCGGCCGCGTCCGGCGCCGGCCCCGGCCGGTCAGGAGGCGCAGTAGCGGTCCCGCGCCGGGCGCTCCCCGGTGAGCAGGAAGCGGGTCACGGTCGCGTCGCCGCACTCGTTGCCGTTGTCGACGTAGGACCCGTGGCCGGCCGCGTCGACGACGACCATCCGCGCACGGTCCCCGAAGGCCGCCCGCATCTTCTTCGCGCCCGCGAGCGGGGTGGCCACGTCACGGTCGTTCTGGACGAGGAGGACGTTGGACGGGCCGTGCGGCGTGACGCGGACGGGCCGCTCGGTGGGGCCGAGGTCCCAGAAGGCGCACGGCATGACGTTGACGGGCATCCCGGCCGTCAACGGGTGGCGCTCACGGCTGTCGGCCACGGCCTTCTCGTAGGAGGCCTGGTCGTCCCCCCAGGCGTCCACGTCGTTGCAGATGGTCCCGGCCGACGCCGCCACCGTGTTCTGCATGGCCTCGTCCGGCAGCGTGTTCGGGGCCGGCAGCGCGGCCCCGGAGCGGGCGGCTGCGATCAGGCGGGCGACGACCGGGAAACGCCTGGGCGAGTAGAGGCTGTCGAGCAGCGTCTGACGCAGCACGTTGCCGTTCAGCTCCTCGGGGTTGGCGCCCGGCCAGGGGATCGGCGCGCGGTCCAGGCGGGCGGCGAGGGCGAGGAAGAGGGGCCGCACCTCCTCCGGTGTCGCCGCCAGTCGGTCCGGGTTGGCGGGATCGGCGGCCCAGGCGGCGAAGTCGGGGAAGACGTCCTCGACGCCGACCGCGTAGTTCGCCAGCCAGCCCCGCGCGACCCGCTCCGGGTCGGGGTCGTCGTTGCTGTCGAGGACCCAGCGGTCGGTGCGGTGGGGGAACATCTGCGCGTAGGCGGCGCCGGCGTAGGTGCCGTACGAGACGCCCCACGCGGACAGTTTCCGCTCCCCGAGCGCCTCCCGGACGCGGTCGATGTCGCGCGCCTCGTTGCGGGTGCTGACGGTGCGCAGGACCTCGCCGCCGTTCTCGGCACAGGCGTCGGCGAGGCGGCGGCCGGCGGCGACGTTGTGGTCGACGGAGCCGTCGGGCGCCGGCCAGGGGCGCAGCCGCTCCATGGCGAGGTCTTCGTGCGGGAGATCGCAGCTGACGGGTGCGGACCGGCCGACGCCGCGCGGGTCGAAGCTGACGACGTCGTACGCGTCGCGCACCGACTGCGGCAGGGCCTTCCCCCGCCGGGAGGGCTCGTGCAGACCGGGGTTGCCCGGTCCGCCGGGGATGATCAGCAGCGTGCCGCGCCGGGCCTCGGGCTTCTCGCTGCGCAGCCGGGACACGGCGAGCGTGATGTGCGGCCCGCGCGGCTCGGCGTGGTCCAGCGGCACGGACACCGTCCCGCACTCCTGGCGCGGGTCGAGCCCGGTCCCGGGGCACGGGCCCCACCGGACGGCCGACGCCGGCCGGGCGGTCGCCTCTGCGGACGGCGCGGGGAGGGCGACCAGCGTGGTCGCGAGGGCGGGCAGCGTCAGCGCGACGGTGACGGCGGGCCGGAGACGGAACGTTCGAGTGATTGCCATGGCACGACCCTCCCGGATCCGCGCGCCCGGCCCCACGGGACCAACTCCCGTATCCGGCAGGGGGTTTGCCCCACCCGCTCGGGCCGGTCACCCCCAGGGCGGCTCCGGCGGCGGTCGTGGGCGCACGTCCTGCCCGTGCGCCGCCGGGGAACGCCCGAGGGCGGCACCCCCGTGCAGGGGTGCCGCCCTCGGTGTGAAACCGGTCTGCCGATCCGCGGGCGGATCAGAAGTCCATGTCACCGCCCGGCATGCCGCCCGGAGCGGCCGCGGCGGCCTTCTCCGGCTTGTCGGCGATGACGGCCTCGGTGGTCAGGAACAGCGCCGCGATGGAGGCCGCGTTCTGCAGAGCAGAGCGGGTCACCTTCGCGGGGTCGATGATGCCCTCGGCGATCATGTCGACGTACTCACCGGTCGCGGCGTTCAGGCCGTGGCCGACGGGCAGGTTGCGCACCTTCTCGACGATGACGCCGCCCTCGAGACCACCGTTGACGGCGATCTGCTTGAGCGGGGCCTCCAGCGCGAGCTTCACGGCGTTGGCGCCGGTCGCCTCGTCGCCCTGGAGCTCGAGCTTCTCGAAGACCGAGGAGGCCTGGAGCAGGGCCACGCCACCACCGGCGACGATGCCCTCCTCGACGGCCGCCTTCGCGTTGCGAACGGCGTCCTCGATGCGGTGCTTGCGCTCCTTGAGCTCGACCTCGGTCGCGGCGCCGGCCTTGATGACGGCCACGCCGCCGGCCAGCTTCGCGAGGCGCTCCTGGAGCTTCTCGCGGTCGTAGTCCGAGTCGCTGTTCTCGATCTCCGCACGGATCTGGTTGACGCGACCCTGGACCTGGTCGCTGTCACCGGCACCGTCGACGATCGTGGTCTCGTCCTTGGTGATGACGACCTTGCGGGCGCGGCCCAGCAGGTCCAGGCCGGCGTTCTCGAGCTTGAGGCCGACCTCCTCGGAGATGACCGTGCCGCCCGTGAGGATGGCGATGTCGTTCAGCATGGCCTTGCGGCGGTCGCCGAAGCCCGGGGCCTTGACGGCGACGGACTTGAAGGTGCCGCGGATCTTGTTGACGACAAGGGTCGACAGGGCCTCACCCTCGACGTCCTCGGCGATGATCAGCAGCGGCTTGCCGGACTGCATGACCTTCTCCAGCAGCGGAAGGAGGTCCTTCACGTTGCCGACCTTGGAGTTGACGATCAGGATGTACGGGTCGTCCAGGGACGCCTCCATACGCTCCATGTCGGTGGCGAAGTACGCCGAGATGTAGCCCTTGTCGAAGCGCATACCCTCGGTGAGCTCGAGCTCCAGACCGAAGGTCTGGGACTCCTCGACGGTGATGACGCCTTCCTTGCCGACCTTGTCCATGGCCTCGGCGATGAGCTCACCGATCTGGACGTCAGCGGCGGAGATGGAGGCGGTGGAGGCGATCTGCTCCTTGGTCTCCACGTCCTTGGCCTGCTCGAGCAGGGCGCCGGAGACGGCCTCGACGGCCTTCTCGATGCCGCGCTTCAGGGCCATCGGGTTGGCGCCGGCGGCCACGTTGCGCAGGCCCTCACGGACGAGCGCCTGGGCGAGAACGGTCGCGGTGGTCGTACCGTCACCGGCGACGTCGTCCGTCTTCTTGGCGACTTCCTTGACCAGCTCGGCGCCGATCTTCTCGTACGGGTCCTCGAGCTCGATCTCCTTGGCGATGGAAACACCATCGTTGGTGATCGTGGGGGCGCCCCACTTCTTCTCGAGGACGACGTTGCGACCCTTGGGGCCAAGGGTGACCTTGACGGCGTCGGCGAGCTGGTTCATCCCGCGCTCGAGACCGCGCCGTGCCTCCTCGTCGAACGCGATGATCTTGGCCATGTGAAGTGGTCCTCCCGGACTGGGGTGGATTGCTTCGGATCGCATCCGGCGCCCGCGACGGACGGCCTGCGCGCCTTGTGGTTCCTTGCCCCACCCGGCTCGCGGGCCTCACCGACCCGATCCAAGTTCTGTCACTCTCACTGGGAGAGTGCTAACGCCAATGATTAGCACTCGACCCATGAGAGTGCAAGCGCCTTCGAGCAAGGCCGCCCGGTGGAGGGCGGTCGGACGAGGGGTGGGCGCAGGCTTCCTCGAGGGACGCCGCGGCCGGCGCCCGGCGCCCGCGACGGTGTCCGGACACGCGTGAGGGGCCCGCTTCCCGGTGGCCGGGAGGCGAGCCCCTCATGCGTGAGTGCGTCGGTGGCCGATCGCGCCTCGATCAGTTGGATCAGACGGCGAGCTTGACCATGTCCGCCTGCGGACCCTTCTGGCCCTGCGAGATCTCGAATTCGACTCGCTGACCTTCTTCAAGGGTGCGGTAACCGTCCATCTGGATCGCGCTGTAGTGGACGAAAACATCCGCACCACCGTCGACCGCGATGAAGCCGTACCCCTTCTCCGCGTTGAACCACTTGACGGTGCCCTGAGCCATGCCTAACTCCCCTATTACTGGCCCTTGCGCAGGACCGCACTTCGCGGACCCGGGTCAGACCTCCACCCCAGCAGGAGGGGTGTGCGCCGGAACGCGTCGACCGCGGCTGAATGTATCTGCCCAACTGCCCTCTGCAACAGGTCAATCGGACGAGAAATCTGGGCAGTACCGAACGACCGATCCGTGTCAATTCATGGAATTCCGGGGCAAGTCGGGCCCGGCAAATAACGCCTAAGTGGCAATTCGATCGCATGGTTCGGCCGCATTCTTGCGGAAGTTGAAGGCATTCTCGAGCGGCCGGCGAAGGGGGCTTCCCAAACTCTACCGCGCTCAACCATGCAGAATTGCCCCCTCCGCTTCTCTCGCGGAGGGGGCAATTTCAGTAACTGCGGGTAAATCTCTGGGGAGAGCTCAGCGGCCGCTCCCCCTGAATCCGTCAGCCGCCGGCGACGGCGGGAATGATCGACACGCCCGCACCGTCCGGCGTGGCCGTCTCCAGGCCCTGCTCGAAGCGGACGTCGTCGTCGTTCACGTACACGTTGACGAACCGGCGCAGCTTGCCCTGGTCGTCCAGGACGCGGGCGGCGATGCCCGTGTGGTTCTTCTCCAGGTCCGCGATGACCTCGGCGAGGGTCGTGCCCTCCGCCGGGACCTCGGCCCGGCCGCCCGTGTACGTACGGAGGATGGTGGGGATGCGGACGTTGACGCTCATGTTCGTCACCTCTCGGCGGAGTACGGCGTGGCAGTGCGGAGCAAGGTTCTCAGTGGGCGGCCAGGCCCGCGTCGCGGAACGCGTCCAGGCTCGGGCGGATGACGGCGGTCGCCTGGGAGGTCTCCGCGACGGCGTCGAGGGTCTTGAGACCGTCGCCGGTGTTGAGCACGACGGTGGTGAGCGCCGGGTCGAGCAGGCCCGCCTCGATCAGCTTCTTCGTCACACCCACCGTCACGCCACCGGCCGTCTCGGCGAAGATGCCCTCGGTGCGGGCCAGCAGCTTGATCGCGTCGACGACCTGCTCGTCGTTGACGTCCTCGACGGCCCCGCCCGTGCGGCGCGCGATGTCCAGCACGTACGGGCCGTCGGCCGGGTTGCCGATGGCGAGGGACTTGGCGATGGTGTTCGGCTTCTGGGGCCGCACGACGTCGTGGCCGGCCTTGAAGGCGGTCGACACCGGCGAACAGCCCTCGGCCTGGGCGCCGAAGATCTTGTACGGCTTGTCCTCGACGAGCCCGAGCTTGATCAGCTCCTGAAGACCCTTGTCGATCTTCGTGAGCTGGGAGCCGGAGGCGATCGGGACGACCAGCTGGTCCGGCAGCCGCCAGCCGAGCTGCTCGCAGATCTCGTACGCGAGGGTCTTGGAGCCCTCCGCGTAGTACGGGCGGAGGTTGACGTTGACGAAGCCCCAGCCCTCGCCCAGCGGGTCGCCGATGAGCTCGGAGCAGAAGCGGTTCACGTCGTCGTAGTTGCCCTCGATGCCGACGAGCTCGCCGCCGTACACCGCGGCCATGACGACCTTGCCCTGCTCGAGGTCGTGCGGGATGAACACGCAGGAGCGGAAGCCGGCCCGCGCGGCGGCGGCGCCGACCGCGCCCGCGAGGTTGCCGGTGGAGGAGCAGGACAGGGTGGTGAAGCCGAAGGCACGGGCGGCCTCGAGGGCCTGGGCGACGACCCGGTCCTTGAAGGAGTGCGTCGGGTTGCCGGAGTCGTCCTTGACGAACAGACCGCCGGTGACGCCCAGTTCGCGGGCGAGGTTGTCGGCCTTGACCAGCTTGGTCCAGCCCGGGTTCAGGTTCGGCTTGTCGGCCACGTCGGCCGGGACGGGCAGCAGCGGGGCGTAACGCCAGATGTTGGCCGGGCCCGCCTCGATCTGCTTCCGGAGCTCTTCGGGGCTGCCGCTCGGCAGGTCGTAGGCGACTTCGAGCGGCCCGAAACACTCGGCGCAGGCGAAGATGGGTCCGAGTTCGAAACGCTGTCCGCACTCGCGGCACGAAAGTGCGGCGGCGGGGCCGAGGTCCACGGACGTGGACGAGGTGGCGGAGGTGCTGGTGCTTGCGACGGTCTGCGCAGCCATGATGGCGAGGCCCTTTCTCCTCATCTTCCTCGTGACGCACTTCGCCACGAGACGGAATTGGCACCTTCCCCACCGTGACCTCGCGGTCGGCGGGAGGGTTGCCGGGGCTTCAACGGGCCGTTCCCTCTGCCCCTCTGGATGAGCGGTATGGCTCCGGACGTGCGGTCCGGGCGTTTGTGTGCAGGGACCCCCCGAGATGCGAGGGTCCTTCGCGTTGCTCAAGACTGTAACCGAAGCCCCGGACGCTTGAGATAGTCGTCCGACCCGCGAGATGGATCACACGACCGACTGTCGATCGACTGTCAAGGGAGACGCGAAGTGCTCGATGAGGTGGCCCGCTGGCTGAGCCGGCGCTCCTGGTCCGCGTCCGATCGCTCCCTCGAGAGGCTGATGGCCGCCAAGGCGAGGCAGGGCACGACCGTCAGTGTCGTGCTCCCCGCGCTGAACGAGGAGGCGACCGTCGGAGAGATCGTCACGATCATCCGCCGGGAGCTGATGGAGAACACCCCGCTCGTCGACGAGCTGGTCGTCATCGACTCGGCCTCGACCGACCGCACGTCGGAGGTGGCCGCGGCCGCCGGCGCCCGGGTGGTGCACCGGGACGCGATACTGCCCGGCCTGCCCGCGGTGGCCGGCAAGGGCGAGGTGCTGTGGCGGTCGCTGATGGCGACGGGCGGTGACATCGTCTGCTTCTGCGACGCGGACCTGCGGGACTTCTCCGCGGACTTCGTCTCCGGCATCGTCGGCCCGCTGCTGACCGAGCCCGACGTCCAGTTCGTCAAGGCCATGTACGACCGTCCGCTGGGCGGGGGCGCCGCACCCGGCCCGGACGGCACCCCGGCCCAGGGCGGGCGGGTGACCGAGCTGATGGCCAGGCCGCTGCTGAACCTGCACTGGCCGCAGCTCGCCGGGTTCGTGCAGCCGCTGGGCGGCGAGTACGCGGCACGGCGCTCGCTGCTGGAGCGGCTGCCCTTCCCCGTCGGATACGGCGTCGAGCTCGGCCTGCTCGTCGACTCACTGAACCTGGTGGGCCTGGACGCGCTGGCCCAGGTCGACGTCGGCACCCGCAAGCACCGCCACCAGGACGGTCAGGCTCTCGGCAGAATGGCCGCGACGATCTACCGCACCGCCCAACTGAGGCTCGCCCGCCCGCATTTGGTGCGCCCGTCGATCACGCAGTTCGAGCGCGTGGGGAACGGCTTCGTGCCGGTGACCCACCCGGTGGACACCGAGGAGCGCCCGCCGATGCTCGAGATCAGTGAGTACGCGGCGCGTCGCGCCGCATAAGCAGGACCGACCGGTCATTTTGCCTACATTTCCCATGTATGGGACTTATGAGATTTCTTGTTCTGTCGTTCCCCGGATCTCCGGGCGGCCGCGGCAGGCACCGCAAGGAGACGCCCTCCAGCGGCACGGAACGGCTGACCCGGCTCCTCGGCACCCTGGCGGTCACCGCAGCCGCCGTGTTCGGACCGGCCGTCCCCGCGATGGGGGTGCCTGCCGGACCGACGGCGCCGGGAACGCTCCCCGGTGAGCAGCCGGCGCACCGGACCGCTCCCGGCGCGGCCGAGCAGCGGACGGACGGCCACGCCGAGGACGCGCCCGCCGCGGCCGCGGACGCCGGCGGCCCGGAGGGGTCCGCCGGCGGGACCGACGGCCTCCAGGGCCGGGAACCGGTCCGTCACGTGGAGATGGCCCGCACCGGCGGCACGGCGGAGCAGCTGTGGCTGCTGGGCGGCGTCGCGCTGAGCCTGACGGCGGCCGGCATCATCGCCGTGGCCGCCACCCGCGGCCGCCGCCGCGACCACTGACCTGCGAGGCGCCGTACGCACGTTTGAGCTTTTGCGGTACGGGCTAGATTTCGGCACATGGTCTCCGACGCAGCCCAGATCCTCGTCGCGTCCAACCGCGGCCCTGTCTCCTACGAGCTGAACGAGGACGGAGAGCTCGACGCCCGCCGCGGCGGTGGAGGACTCGTCTCCGGCCTGTCGGCCATCGGCTCGGACGCGCAGTCGCTGTGGGTGTGCGCGGCCCTCGGCGACGGCGACCGCGAAGCGGTCCGGCGCGGGGTCGGCGAACCCGGTGTGCGGATGCTCGACATCGACGCCGGCGTCCACGCCGACGCGTACAACGGCATCGCGAACTCCGTGCTGTGGTTCGTCCACCACATGCTGTACCAGACGCCCCTCGAGCCCGCCTTCGGCCGGGAGTTCCGGCGCCAGTGGGGCGCCTACCGGATCTACAACCGGGCCTTCGCCGAGGCGCTCGCCGCGGAGGCGGCCGACGACGCCGTTGTTCTCGTGCAGGACTACCACCTGGCCCTGGTGCCGGGAATGCTCCGCGAACTCCGTCCCGACCTGCGGATCGGCCACTTCTCGCACACCCCGTGGGCGCCCCCGGAGTATTTCGCGATGCTGCCCGGCGACATCGCGGAGGAACTGCTGCTCGGCATGCTCGGCGCCGACCGGCTCGGTTTCCTGACCAAACGGTGGATGCGGGCGTTCCAGAGTTGTGCCACCGCCGTCCTCGCGCCGTACGACGGGACGTCGCTGTGGCCGAAGGACCAGGAACCGAGCTTCGAGTTCCGCATCCCCGGCCGCGGCCGTCACCGGACCAGGCTCGGGGTCCACGGGCTGGGCGCCGACGCCGATTTCCTGCGCGAGCGGGCCGCGCGCCCCGATGTCGACGAGCGGATGGCCGCCCTGCGGGCACAGGCCGGCGAGGGCCGCCGGACGATCGTGCGCGTCGACCGCACGGAACTGTCCAAGAACATCCTGCGGGGCCTCCAGGCCTACCAGGAGCTGCTGGAGGAGCACCCCGAGTGGCGCGAACGTGTCGTGCACATCGCGCTCGCCTATCCCTCACGCCAGGACCTCGAGGTCTACCGCCACTACACGGCGGAGGTCTCCCGGCTCGCCGACGAGATCAACACCCGGTACGGCACGGCCGGCTGGACGCCGGTCGTCGTGCACGTCAAGGACGACTTCGCCCGCTCGCTGGCGGCGTACCGGATGGCCGACGTGGCCCTTGTCAACCCGATCAGGGACGGCATGAACCTGGTCGCCAAGGAGGTACCCGTCGTCACCGACCTCGGCTGCGCCCTGGTCCTGTCACGGGAGGCCGGGGCCCACGAGGAGCTCGGCGAAGACGCGATCACCGTCAACCCGTACGACGTCAGCGGGACGGCGGCGGCGCTCCACGAGGCGCTGACCATGTCCGCCGACGAGCGGGCCGAGCGCTCCAAGCGCCTGGCGGCGGCAGCGACCGCGCTGCCGCCGCGGCAGTGGTTCCTCGACCAGCTCCAGGCCCTGCGCGAGGAGGGTTAGGCCCTGCCCGGACGGACCTAGACGCGCCGGGCCAGGGCGGCCAGGAAGTCCGCCAGCTGCGCCGGTCCCGGGAGCACCAGGTCGGCGCGGTCGGCCAGTTCGGGGACCTCGTTGCCGCTGCACAGCAGCAGGCCGGGCACACCGTCGGAGCGCAGCTTCTCGACGGCGCCGTAGGCGGCGAGGTCGCCCAGGTCGTCGCCCGCGTACAGCACGGACCCGGCGCCCACTTCCCGCACGTATTCGGACAGCGCGACGCCCTTGTCGACGCCCGGCGGGCGCAGCTCGAGGACCATGCGTCCCGGCTCCACGATCAGGCCGTGCCGGGAGGCGAGCGCGGCCAGGGGCTCACGCAGGGCGTCGAAGGCGGCCTGGGGGTCCTCGGCGCGGCGGGTGTGCACCGCGACGGCGCGGCCCTTCTCCTCGATCCAGGTGCCCTGCCAGGCGCCGATCCGGTCGAGGAAACCGGGGAGCTCGGCCCGCACGGCCGCGACCCCGGGGTCGGGGGCCGGGGCGCGTACGGTCCCGGTGACCGCGTCCCAGCGCTCCGCGCCGTAGTGGCCGAGGACGACGAGATGGTCGAGACCGGTGACGCCGGAGAAGCCGCCGTAGCGGACGGCGACCCCGGCCGGGCGGCCGGTGATCACCGCTACCGACGCCACCTTCGGCGCGAGCGCGGCCAGCGCGGGGACGGCGCGCTCATGGGCGCGGGCCTGTTCGGGGTCCGGCACGATCTCGGCGAGCGTGCCGTCGAAGTCGAGTGCGATCACGGCCTGCCCGGGCCGTTCGAGGAGTGCCGCGAGGCCTTCACGGCCTGCGGACGTGGACGGCGTCGGCATGGAGTCTTCGGCTTCTGCAAACGGGGAGCTGCCCATGCCTTCGACCCTAGCGGCGACTTCTCCTCGCGTCCCTCACACGGCGAAGCCGGTTGACGGTGACCGGGTCGTGGGCGAGGGCACGGGCGTCGTCGAGCAGGGCGTTGAGCAGCTGGTAGTAGCGGACCGGGGAGATGCCGAGCTGCTCCCTGACGGCCCGCTCCTTGACACCGGGGCCCGGCCAGGAACGGCGTTCCATGGCCAGGACGGCACGGTCCCGCTCGGAGAGCTCCTGGGCGCCGGGCCGGTCGCCGGTCCGCTGCTCCTCAGGCGCCTGGTCGTCGGTCATACGATCCAACATATCGGTGCCCACCGACGCCCGGACGCCCTGTGGACGACGCCCGGACGCCCTGTGGACGACGCCCGGCGCGCGGAGTCACTCCGCGCTCTCGGCCGCCCTGGCGTCCTGGGAGATCCGGTCCAGCGTGCGGGCGGGGCTGCCGCCCGGGCCCACGGCGTCGCCGATGTTCTTCTTGATGTTCTCGCTGGCCGAGGCCCACGACGTCTTGCCCACCGGCGGCAGCACGGAACCCGGCAGCACCTCCAGGAACTCCTTGAGGTCCGCGTGGTCCGGGTCCTTCTTCATCTCCTCCTGGGCGGAGACCGTCACCGGCAGCAGATCGTTCTGCCCGGCGAACTCCAGGACGTTCTCGTCCGTGAAGAGGAAGTCAAGGAACTTGCCGATCTCCGCGCGGTGGCCGTTCTGCTTGAAGCCCATGATCCAGTCGGCGACGCCCATCGTCGTGTCGGCGGCGCCGTTCCTGCCGGGGAGCGCGACCTTGCCCACGTCGATGCCCGCCTTCTCCGCGGCCTGGAGCAGCGAGGGGTGGCCGTTGAGCATGCCGACCTCACCCCGGGTGAACGCGGCGAAGGCGTCCTTGCGGTTGAGCTTGCCGGGGGCGACCGGGCCGGTGAGCTTCTCGTCGACCAGGTTCTCCTTCAGCCACTCGAAGGTGGCGATGTTCTGCTGGGAGTCGATCGCGTACCTGCCGAGCTCGTCGGTGTAGCCGCCACCGCCGCTGAGCAGCCACATCATCGTCTCCGCCTGGGCCTCCTCGGGACCGAGCGGCAGGGCGAAGGGGTAGTCGACGTCGGTGTTCTGCTCGAGCAGCTCCGCGTCCTCCTTCAGCTCCTCCCACGTCCCGGGGGCGCCGCTGATCCCGGCGTCCTCGAAGAGGTCCTTGTTGTAGAAGAGCAGCCGGGTGGAGGCGACGAACGGCAGTCCGTACTGGGTGCGCTTCATCTCGCCCGCGTCGGTGAGCGGGGGAAGGAAATTGGACTGGACAGGGATGGAGAGCATCTGGTCGGCGGAGTACAGCTTGTCCGCCGCGGCGTAGTCGGCGTAGGCGCCTATCTGCGCGATGTCGGGGGCCTTGCCCGCCTTGACCATCTCGGCGACCTTGCGGTCCACGTCGTTCCAGGACTCGATCTGGACGTCGACCTTGATGCCGGGGTTCTCCGCCTCGAAGGCGGCCGTCAGATCGGCCCAGTACTTCTTGCTGCTCTCACCGCCGGCGACGTCGTAGTCGGCGGCCACCAGCTTGAGGGTGACACCGTCCCCGGAACCGATGGAGCTGCCGCAGCCCGCGAGCGAAACCGTCATTCCGAGTGCGGCGACAGCCGCTGTCAGACCCAAGAAGCGCCGCTGCACAGCTCTTCCCCACCCTCTGCTACCTAGTACGTGTTGTCCGTTTGTCCCAGTCGGTCCCCCGCGACGTCCTGTGAGATGGGGAGCGATCTTTCCCCATCCGGCGTACAAGGTCTACACCACTGCGGTCTCACTTTCACAACGCCCGCACAGCCCCGCGCGGGGTACGCGGCGCGCGGGGGGCGCCCGTGGCGGGCCCCGCGCCCGGCCCACCCGGTTTGTATGGCGTGGCAACAATCTCGGCGAGTGGACTAGACCTTTACCCGTTGTACGCGCCAGACTGTTCCCGTGAGACACGTCATCGCCCTCGATGTGGGCGGCACCGGTATGAAGGCTGCCCTGGTCGGGGCGGACGGCACGCTCCTGCACGAGGCACGGCGGCCCACCGGGCGCGAGCGCGGGCCCGACGCCGTCGTGGAGTCGATCCTCGGCTTCGCCGCCGATCTCCGCGCCCACGGCCAGAAGCACCTGGGGCAGGCCGCGGAGGCCGCGGGCGTCGCCGTGCCCGGGATCGTCGACGCCGAGCACGGCATCGCCGTCTACGCCGCCAACCTCGGCTGGCGGGACGTACCCCTGCGGGAACTGCTGAGCCGCAGGCTCGACGGCGTTCCGGTGGCGCTCGGCCACGACGTCCGCACCGGCGGCCTCGCGGAGGGCCGCATCGGCGCCGGCCGGGGCACCGACCGGTTCCTGTTCGTACCGCTCGGCACCGGCATCGCGGGTGCCATCGGCATCGACGGCACCATCGAGGCCGGCGCCCACGGCTGCGCCGGCGAGATCGGCCACATCGTCGTACGGCCCGGCGGCCCCGCCTGCGGATGCGGGCAGCGCGGCTGTCTGGAGACGCTGGCCTCCGCCGCCGCGGTCACCCGGGCCTGGGCCGCCGCCGCCGGCGACCCCACCGCCGACGCCGCCGACTGCGCCAGGGCGGTCGAGGCGGGCGACAAGGCGGCGACCAGGGTGTGGCACGAGGCGGTCGACGCACTCGCCGACGGCCTCGTCACGGCGCTCACCCTGCTGGACCCCCGCACGCTGATCATCGGTGGCGGGCTCGCCGAGGCCGGGGAAACCTTGTTCTCACCCCTTCGGGCGGCCGTAGAGGAACGCGTGACGTTCCAGAAGCTGCCCACGATCGTCCCGGCGGCCCTCGGGGACACCGCCGGATGCCTGGGCGCAGGGCTGCTCGCCTGGGATCTACTCGCCACGGAGGTAACCGCCTGATGGCCGCCAGCGCCGCTCGCGCCACGAGCACGGTCCACGCCAGGAGCCCGCACCATCCGCCGAGGACAGTCCTGGCCGGTGCCCGGGTGGTGCTGCCGACCGGGACCGTCGACAACGGACGCGTCGTCGTCGAGGGCACGAAGATCGTCACGGAGGCCTCCGCCGCGGAGGCTCACGTCCACGACCTTTCCGGCCACTGGGTGGTCCCCGGCTTCGTCGACATCCACAACCACGGCGGGGGCGGAGCCTCCTTCACCTCCGGCACCGCGGAGGACGTCCTGCGCGGCGTCATGACGCACCGGCGGCACGGCACCACCACACTGGTCGCCTCCACCGTCACCGGCGACATGGACTTCCTCGCCCACCGGGCCGGCTTCCTGTCCGAACTGGTCGAGCAGGGCGACCTCGCGGGCATCCACTTCGAGGGGCCGTTCATCTCCCCGTGCCGCAAGGGCGCCCACAGCGAGGAACTGCTCCGCGACCCCGACCCGGCCGAGGTCCGCAAGCTGATCGACGCCGCGCGCGGAACGGCGAAGATGGTCACCCTCGCCACCGAACTGCCCGGCGGCATCGACTCCGTACGGCTGCTCGCCGAGCACGGAGTGATCGCCGCGATCGGCCACACCGACGCGACGTACGAGCAGACCCGCGAGGCCATCGACGCCGGCGCCACCGTCGCCACCCACCTGTTCAACGCTATGCCGGCGCTCGGCCACCGGGCCCCCGGCCCGATCGCGGCGCTGCTCGAGGACGAGCGGATCACCGTCGAGCTGATCAACGACGGCACGCATCTCCATCCTGCCGCGCTCGAACTGGCCTTCCGCAGCGCCGGCGCAGGCCGGGTCGCGTTCATCACGGACGCCATGGACGCCGCGGGCTTCGGCGACGGCCGCTACCAGCTGGGCCCCCTCGAGGTGGAGGTCAAGGACGGTGTCGCGCGGCTCGTGGAGGGCCATTCGATCGCGGGCTCCACACTCACGCTGGACACCGCCTTCAAGCGGGCCGTCACCGTCGACCGCATCCCGGTGGAGGACGTCGTCACGGCGATCTCCGCCAACCCGGCGAAGCTCCTCGGCGCGTACGACAGGGTCGGTTCGCTCGACCCCGGCAAGGACGCGGACCTGGTGATCCTCGACGCCGACTTCGCCCTCAAGGGCGTGATGCGTCGCGGCGAATGGGTCGTCCGCCCCGAAGTGGGCTGACGGCGCGGCACCTCGCGGCAGGCGGTTGGACACCGGGTCTTGGGCCAACCGCCTTCCGTTTGGCATGATCAGGACCCGTACGAGCACGGCAAACGCGTTCTTCGGGGGTGTCCACGGGTGATCCTTACGGTCACGCTCAACGCCGCCCTCGACATCACCTACCAGGTGGCCGCCCTCACCCCGCACACCACGCACCGGGTCGGCGAGGTCGTGGAGCGTCCCGGCGGCAAGGGTCTCAACGTCGCCCGCGTGCTCGCGGCCCTCGGCCACGAGAGCGTCGTCACCGGCTTCGCGGGCGGAGCGACCGGGGCCGTGCTGCGCGGGATGCTCGCCCCGCTCGCACCGCACGACGCGCTCGTCGAGATCTCCGGCACCACCCGCCGCACCATCGCCGTCACCGACAGCGCCGACGGCGACACCACGCAGCTGAACGAGCCGGGACCCACCGTCCTGCCCGAGGAGTGGGCCGCCTTCCTCTCCTCGTACGACTCCCTCCTGCGCGACGCCGACGCGGTCGCGCTGTGCGGCAGCCTGCCGCCGGGCATCCATGTCGGCGCGTACGCCGAGCTGGTGCGCCGGGCGCGCGCCGCCGAGGTGCCCGTACTCCTCGACACCAGCGGCGAACCGCTGCGCCGCGGCATCGCCGCCCGGCCTGATCTCGTCAAGCCCAACGCCGACGAGCTCGCGCAGCTCACCGGCTCACGGGAACCGCTCCGCGCCACCCGCGACGCCCGCCGCCGCGGCGCGCACACCGTGGTCGCCTCGCTCGGCCCGGACGGTCTGCTCGCCGCCACCCCGGACGGCATTTGGCAGGCGGCCCCGCCGGAGCCGGTGAAGGGCAATCCGACGGGCGCGGGCGACTCTGCGGTCGCCGGTCTGCTCTCCGGACTGGTCGCGGGGCTCTCCTGGCCGGAGCGGCTGTCCCGGGCGGTGGCCCTCTCCACGGCGACCGTGCTGGCGCCCGCCGCGGGCGAGTTCGACGCGGCCGCCTACGAGCGGCTGCTGCCGAGGGTCACCGTCGTCGAGCACGCGCCGTCCGCACCCGGGAAGTGACGGCGCGGGAGCCGGACCAAACGACTCGTCCCGGCTCGCGCGGGGCGCGGCCGGGACGGTGACGGGCGTACGGGCTGAGACTGGGCCCGCGGTCAGCTCTTGCTCTGGCCGGCCTCCAGCCAGACCTGGTCGAGATAGGCCTCGCACTGGTTCCCCTGCTCGCAGGAGATCTTGAGGTCGTTCTTGCCCTTCTCCAGGTTCACGAAGGCGTAGGTGTTGGTCCAGCCCTTCTCCCAGTCGCCCTCCGCGGCCTTCGCGAAGTTCGACATGTTGAGCTCGCGGGGCTGTCCGCCGTTGATCGTCAGGGAGGTCTTGGCGTCCTTGCCGGGCACGCTGTACGTGATGTACATCGTGTAGGCGCCGGCCTCCGGGACGTCCACCGACCAGCCGGCGGAACCGCCGACGCCGTTGAACATCACGTACGCGCCGTCGGCGCCCTTCGCACCGGGCACATCCTTGGCGAGCGCCGCCGGCGGCCCCAGCGTCAGCGTCGCCGCGTCCTGCTTGGGGAGCTCGACGGGCGGCTCCGACTCGTTCTCGGTCGGCGACGGCTTCTCCTGGACGGTCTCGCCCGCGGACGGGGTGGTGCCCCCGCCGCCCTTGCCGGCCGTGTCGTCCTTGTCGCCGTTGCTGGTGATCAGCGCCGCGGCGATGCCGATCACCACGACCGCGACGACCGCGATCGCGCCGATCAGCAGACCCTTGGTGTTGGGGCCGCCGCCGCGTCCGCCGCCGTGGCCGTGGCCGCCGGGCTGGACCGGGACCTGACGCGTCTGGGCGGAAGCCCCGGGGTACGTCTCTGGTGCGGCGTACGCGGCCGTCGGCTGCTGGCCGTACGCCTGCTGGTGCGGGACCTGCTGGCCGTACTGCCGTTCGCCGACCGTCCGGACCTGGTTGTACGAGGTGCGGGGGACCCCGGGCTGCGCGGCCGGACCGGGGTAGCCGTAGCCGCCCTGGCGCGGCGGCGTGGCGCCTGCCTGCTGCCCGTCGGCGTACAAGTAGCCGAACGGGTCGTCGTCCTCGGGCTTGCTCGCGCCGTTGTTCCCGGCCGTCATCCCAGTCACTCCTCACCATCTCGTCAGCACAACGCTGACGCGAGGCGAGCCTACCCGGTTCCACTCACCCCATCGGGTGTCGTGGGCCTCATCCGGTGGGACCGCGGCCGGTCACCAGGCCGGTCGCGGCCGGGTGTGATAGGTCACCCGGCCCAACGGGTGATCAGCCGGCCCTGCGGTGGACCTTCGAACGGGACCGCTTCTCGATGTACATCCGCTGGTCCGCGGATTGCAGGACCTCTTCGACGGACATCCCGCAGCTCGCCCAGCCGATGCCGAAACTGGCGCCCACCCGCACCCCGCGGCCGCCCACCCGGATGGGCAGGATGATCGCGTTCCGCAGGCGTACGGCGAGATCGGCGGCGTCCGCCGCTCCGAGGCCGTCGGCGAGGACGACGAACTCGTCACCGCCGAGCCTGGCGACCGTGTCACCGTCCCGTACCCCGGTGGTGAGCCGGCGCGCGACCTCGACGAGAACGGCGTCACCGGTCTGGTGCCCGAAGCGGTCGTTGATCGACTTGAAGCCGTCCAGGTCGCAGAAGAGGACCGCGAGCCCCTTGGCGCCGTCGTCGATCTCGCTGTCGGGCGCGACGGTGTGGATGTGGTGGTCGTAGGGCCGCCCACCGACCGTGTCGAAGTCGAAGCCGTCGCTCCGGAAGCCGCGGTCGGTCTCGTACGCGGCGTCGAGCGCCTCGATGTCCGTCGCGTACGTCGCGTGCGGCCGCTCGCACAGGCGCGAACTGAGCCGGGCGCGCAGCTCCGCGCTGTTGGGCAGGCCGGTGAGCGCGTCGTGCGAGGCGCGGTGGGCGAGCTGGAGCTCGTGGCGCTTGCGGTCCTCTATGTCCTCGACGTGCGTGAGGAGGAAGCGGGGCCCGTCCGCGGTGTCGGCGACGACCGAGTTCCGCAGCGACACCCATACATAGCTGCCGTCCCTGCGGCCCAGCCTGATCTCCGCGCGTCCGCCCTCTGCGGAGGTGCGCAGCAGGGTGCCGACGTCCTCGGGGTGGACGAGGTCGGCGAAGGAGTAGCGGCGCATCGCGGAGGCGGGGCGGCCCAGCAGCCGGCACAGGGCGTCGTTGGTGCGCAGCAGGCGGCCGTGCTGGTCGCCGCCCATCTCGGCGATGGCCATGCCGCTGGGCGCGTACTCGAACGCCTGACGGAAGGATTCCTCGCTCGCGCGCAGTGCCTGCTGCTCGCGCTCGAGGCGGACCAGGGCGCGCTGCATATTGGCTCGAAGTCGTGCGTTGCTGATGGCGATCGCGGCCTGGGAGGCGTACATCTGCAACGCCTCCTGACCCCAGGGGCCGGGACGGCGGCCGTTGCGCGGGCGGTCCACTGAGATCACGCCGAGCAGTTCGCGCCCGCCACCGGACGCGTACATCGGGGCGTAGAGCCGGTCCTGCGGGTGCCATTCGTCGTCGAAGCGGGGCTCTGGGCCGTCGGTGTGCCACTGGGGCACGTCGTCCTCTATGAGGACCCAGCCCTCGGTGTGCGGGATGAAGCGCAGGTCGCCCCAGGCTTCGCCCATGGACAGGCGGCGGTCCCAGGAAGTACGCGAGCCGACCCGGCCGGTGATCAGGGCCTCGGCGGCGGCGCTGCCTGCGAAGGCGGCGACGACGAGGTCACCGTCGGGGCGCACCAGGTTGACGCAGGCCAGTTCGTAGCCCAGTCCGGCGACGATTCCGTCGGCGACGGTCTGCAGGGTGTCGGCCAGGCTGCGGGCCGTGTTGAGGTCCGCGACGACCCGGTGCAGCTGCCGCAGGGTCGCAAGACGGACATAGGGCTCCGACTCGGTCTCCATCGCTCGCTCTCCCCGAGACCTCGACAGCAAACTCCAGGGCGTCTGATTGGCGTACTTGTAGCGGTATCCCGGCCACTGAATCACAGCGAGCAGCTCACCCGGTACACAGGGTCAACAAATACTGGGCTCTGTGACTCAAGTCACATCAGGTGATGAAGGGTCAGATGCTGACCGGCCGGACACACCGTAGCTTTCTTGAAGTCAATTATTGAATGCAAAACCATCGGGGCGTACCCATGGTTACTCATGGTGGTCGGCCCGCGGTCCTAGGACCCGGCTGGTCCCGGAGCCCGATGCGGCGGCGGAACGGCCGACACTAGCGTTCCTTGTGTGTTGCAGACGACCCCCGCTCCCGCCACTTCCGCCATCCCCCATCCTGAGGGGGTGAGCAATGAGGAATTCCGTGCCGCCATGTCCCGTCTGGCCGCCGGCGTGGTGCTGGTCACCGCGCACGACGCCGACCACGGGCCGCGCGGCGAGGACGCCGGCATGACGGCGACGGCCTTCATGTCCGTCTCCCTGGACCCGCCACTGGTGCTCGTCAGCCTGCGCAACGGCTCACGCATGGACGACCTGCTCGCGGAACAGCCGCTGTGGGGCGTCTCGGTCCTCACCGAGGGCCAGCGGCAGATCGCCGGCCGGTTCGCCATGAAGGGCCGGCTCAGCGACCGCCTGCTCTTCGACGACCTGCCGCATGAACGCGGCGAGATCTGCGGGGCGCCTCTGGTGAAGGGCGCGCTGGCGACCCTCGAATGCCGCACGGAGCAGCGGGTGGAGGCCGGCGATCACACACTGGTGATCGGTCATGTCCTGAAGGTGGGCCTCTCCGACGTGGTCGCCGGGCCCCTGACGTACTTCCGGGGGCGGTACCGGCACCTGGGCTGAACGCGCCGAGGTGCGCGCGCCGGTCGAGGTGGTGCGCGGCGCGCTACCAGTCGCGGCCGGAGCGGCCCCGCTTGGTCTCCGCGCGCTGCTTCTTCTCCCGCAGCCTGCGCTCGTTGATGCCACGCGGGATCTTCGTCGCCCGGCGGGGCCTCGGCGGCGGGGCGGTCGCCTCGGCGAGCAGGGACGCCAGCCGTACCGCCGCGGTTTCACGGTTCCGCCACTGAGAGCGGTGCTCCGAGGCGCGTACGGCGATCACACCGCCCACCATCCGGCTCGCGAGCCGCTCCAGCGCGCGGTCCTTCCAGACCGGCGGCAGCGCCTCCGTCCTCGCGAGATCGAAGCGGAGCTCCACCTGCGAGTCGCTGGTGTTGACGTGCTGGCCACCGGGCCCCGAGGACCTCGAGAAACGCCACATGAGCTCGGCCTCCGGCAGGGAGACGGAACCGCGGATGATGTAGGGCCCGGACATGTCATCCATGGTCCCGCGCCCCGGACACGCCCGTCACCCTCTTTTCTCCCCGACCGTATCCGCGTCCGCGTCCGGCCCGCTCGCGGTGCGTGGAACCGGGCCCCGGGGGATGGAACCTGACAGTCCCCTGCCCGCGTTATGACCTGTGACGGTAGCTTCGGGAGGACCCGTAGCCCGCAGATCCGAATTGAAGGGGACTTCCCAATGGCAGTAAGCCTGTCCAAGGGCGGCAACGTCTCGCTCACCAAGGAGGCCCCGGGCCTCACCGCCGTCACGGTCGGCCTCGGCTGGGACGTCCGCACCACCACCGGCACGGACTTCGACCTCGACGCGTCCGCGATCGGTGTGAACAGCGCGGGCAAGGTCGCCTCCGACGCCCACTTCGTCTTCTTCAACAACAAGGCGACGCCGGACCAGACCATCGTCCACACCGGCGACAACCGCACCGGCGAGGGCGGCGGCGACGACGAGCAGATCAACGTCAACCTCGCGGGCCTGCCGGCCGACGTCGACAAGATCGTCTTCCCCGTCTCGATCTACGACGCCGTCTCCCGCAGCCAGAACTTCGGCCAGGTGCGCAACGCCTACATCCGCATCATCAACCAGGCCGGTGGCACCGAGATCGCCCGCTACGACCTCAGCGAGGACGCCGCCGTCGAGACCGCCATGGTCTTCGGCGAGCTCTACCGCAACGGCGCCGAGTGGAAGTTCCGCGCGGTCGGCCAGGGTTACGCCTCCGGCCTCGAGGGCATCGCCCGCGACTTCGGCGTCAACCTCTGACCTGACGTCACTTGGGCGTCGGCCTACCGCCTGACGTCCTGACACGGTCGTACGACAGGGCCC
>NZ_JBSGZJ010000028.1:0-33897 GCF_053610925.1 Streptomyces sp. NPDC054847
CGATCGAGTCCCGCGGATCGGCGTTCGGGTCCGCCGGGTCCGGGGCGAAGTACCGCGCCGCTTCGATCGCCCGGCCGAAGTTCGCGCCGACCCGCAGCTCGTCGGAACCACACGGCTCCCCGGCGACACCACCCAATGCCGGGACCCGCGAGGTGCCGGCTTCCTGAGCAGCGAAGGAGGATCGACCTGGGCCCACCGGCCCGGCCTGTGTCGGCGGGCATCATGTGGGCGGGGTGGGCGAAGGTATGCGGGGCTGATGCGCCGTTCTTCACCTTTCCCTTAACTTCAGTCTCGTCCCCTTTTCAGAGGTCGCGTGAAGCAGGGACTCCGGTGGTGCGTATGCGACTCATGTTTACTGCTGAGCCTGAATGCATCGGAGAAGAATCGTTTCTCGTACCCGAGCGGCCCATCACGACGAATGACACCCGCCGCGAATCATGAAAAAGCCCTCTCACTCGGCCCCTTAAGTGTGATATTCATCGTCCGGGGCGGCCCAAGGCAATGTCGGCTCAGTGGCGATGGTAAAAGGCAGTGGCTTGGCCGGAAGGGAGGGGCATGTCCACGTCAGGCGGTGAATCAGGTCTTTCATCGCGGATCGCAGGGCTGGCAGGACTGACCGAGCAGAGCAACAAGTTGCTGGAGTGGGCGAACACGGCCACCGGTGAGGGACTGAAGTACGCCTCCGAGAGGCGGCGCGGCACGAACGCCGCACGAGCGCAGAACCATGAGGCGCAGATGGCGCACGTGCACGAGATGCATCGCATGCGGGAGCACTCCAGGCTGACGCAGTTGAACAAACTGGTGTCGTCGCTGGGCATCAGGGCTGCAGCCGTGTCGTTCGGATTTGACGCAGCTCGGACCGCTGTCACGGCCTTCGCCGACGACACGGTGAACCGACGTGACCACGAAAGGCAACTCGAACGCATTGCCGCCACTCGGAGTGCTGCTGAAAGCCTGGAATGGCATCGGGCACTGGTGCAGGTGGCGCTCCATCACGAACTGAGCACACGTGAACGCGATCTGGCCAACAGTCCATTCTTCGACACGGCCGACGTGGTGCGCGAATTGGTCGTGGAAGCCACCGGCGGGGGAAAGAAGCCCGCCCTGCTCATTGCGCCGTTTTACCACGAGGAAGCTGACGTACACGAGAAGTCGCCGGGCTTCCTGGTCGCGCTGCGCCAGTCCTGGTTGACCGCTCCCTGGCACGACGACCTCGTGCCGCTGGCGGGTTTGGTGGATCGTCCGCTGCACCGTCTCGACGTGGATGTCCGCGCTGTCCAACAGGCCCTGCGCGATCTACCGGTGGTCATCGTCCATGGACAGGTGCAGGAAGGAGGACGGGTGTGGCCGTCCCTGGCGGCGTGGAACCTTCTGCCGGACACCGGCAGCTCATCGCTGCATCTGACCTTTCCGCACTTCCCCCTCGCCGAGACCGGGGACGCCGCGGCCGTACGCGCCCTGGGCGATCAGTTGGGCCGGATGTTCGCACTGACCGTTGGCAACCTCGGCGACTGGTTTCATCTTCTTCGGTACGAGAGGCCTCCGCGGGTCCACAACCTGCTGGTCGAGGGCCAGGAACCGGAACGCGCCGTGCTCGCGACCAGCGCAGCGGACAGCTACGACGTCCTCATGACGGCCGGCCGACTCGACACGGACTGGGCTCAAATCCGGCAGGCCCGCATCTTGGCCGAGGGCGGGCTACCCGACATCGCCGGGCGCATGGCCCGTACCACCCTGGACGAGTTGGCGAAGACTCCGATCGAGGATGCGACCGATCGAATGACACTTCTGCGTGAACTACTCGGTGTGTTCGGACTGCTGGGAAGCCATCAGGACCGAGTTCGGGTGGAGGCACTGCATGAAGAGGCCGCACGGAAGCGCCTCGATGAGCTGCACGGTTGGGGGGTACAACGGTGAAGGCGTTTCAGCCCAAGGTGACCGCGGCCATCGACTTCGGTACCCATGGAAGTGGCTTCGGGTGGGCGGTCGTGTGCGAGGGGAACGACGACAGTGCCACCCGCAAGGTTCTGTCGGTCGACGGGTGGCAGGACCAACCGCTCAGCTATCCGAAGAATCTGACGGCCCTGCTTCTGGACGGCGATGGGAGCGTCTCCGCGTGGGGACACGCCGCAGTCAGGAAGTACAACCTTCAACGCGGCTCGAACGGCCACCGCTTGGTGAACGGCCTCGATATGAAGATGTCCCTCAAGCCGGAGAGCGCCGACAGGGACAGGAGCCGCACCGTCGGCGGAGCCGAGAAGCTCATCGTCGAGTACCTGCGCCGCCTCTACGCCGATGCCGTGGAGCACATTGCGACGAAGGGCGGATTCGCCGAAGAGGAGATCACCTGGTGCCTGACGGTGCCGGCCATCTGGGACGATTTCGCACGCCAGACGATGCGGAAAGCAGCGAGAAAGGCGGGCATGCCCACGGACGAGCATCGATTCCAGCTCTGCCTGGAGCCGGAGGCCGCCGCTCTGTACGCCCGGAACAAACTCGCCGGCGGCGGTATCGACGAGGCCGGGACGCGGCTGGTCATCGTTGACGCCGGGGGTGGCACAGTCGACATCACCGCCTATGAGGTGGAACAGGACGGTCGCCTGGTCGAACTGATCCCACCGGACGGCGACCGACTGGGTGCCGAGTACGTGAATACGGCATTTCGCGAGAAGGTCCTCGTGCCGCGCCTGAGCAGCCCCGACCGCGCTGACGGGTGCACCAACCTCCTCGACCTCGAAAACAGGGTGCCAGGGCTGCTCTGGCATCTGCTCCAGGACTTCGAGCGGACGAAGGTCGACTTCGACCCCGTGCAGGAGACTCCGTCCCGACTGCCTTTGCCGACACAGCTCTATCTGGCGCTCGACGACACCGAGCGGGAGACCCTGGCAAGTAAGCAGGACGGCATCGCCTACGAGTTCGTCTTGTCACGAGGAGAGTTCATCAGCCTGTTCGACCAGGTGATAGACCCGATTCTGAAACTGGTGAAGAAGCAACTCGACACTGTGCTCGCCGGCGCCACAGGACCGGTCCGGCTACTGGCCGTGGGAGGGTTCGCCCAGTCCCGCTACTTCCAACTGCGGCTGAACGAACTCCAGAACGACCGAGTGAAACTGGTGATCCCGCCGGCTCCCGCACTGGCCGTTCTCTACGGTGCGGTGCACTTCGCCTACGATCCCTCCGCCCTTCGCGTACGACGTTCGCGCTACACCTACGGCTGTAACATCTCCCTGCCGTTCGAGAAGGGGGACCCGGAGAGCTCCAAGGACTTCGACGACGGCGGGAAGGAATTCTGCAGCAACCGTTTCAAAACGTTTGTCCTTGAATCCGAGCCGGTCGAGGTAGGCTCTGCGTTCACCCATCACTTCACCCCGCTCCGGAAAGCCCAGAAGTCCGTTCTGTTCAATCTCTACCGGACCCCGGAACGGAAACCCCGGTACATCGACGAGCGAGGTTCGGTACCGATCGGAAAACTCGAGATCAAACTTCCCCCCAGCCTCCGACACCTACCGACGGAAGATCGCTGTATCGAACTGTGCATGAAATTCGGCGGCACCGAAATAACGGCGGCGGCACGAATCCTGGCAACTGACGAGACGCTCGAGACAAGAGTGGAGTTCGAGCCGAGGTGGTAAACCACACCAACCCCCTGGCCGACTCGGGTCGGCCGTTCCTCCCGCATACCGGACAGGACGAGGAGGAGGAATTGCTCGCCATCCTGAGCAACCTCGGAGAATTCTTCGGACGTCAGAGTCGACGTATTCGAGAACTGGAGCAAGAGGTAGGGAAGCACCAGGAGGAAGCCAAGCTCTGGGTCGAACGAATGGAGCGCTTGGAAAGCCTCTGCGGCCGCCACGAAGAGGAAATCCGACGCAACGGCAGGAGCATCAGCCGTGCACTCGCCTTCGTGAACGAGCAGCGGGACGACGTATTCACCGAGCAGGACAATCGTCATGTCGAACTCGCCCGGCGCTACGAGGACTTCCGTGATCAGAGGGTGCGTCCGGCGGCCTCCGACGCTGTAGCCTCCGGGGAGGACAAGAGGCGGGACCCCCGGCGACACGCAGAAGTAACCGCAGAACTGTGCCGGGCCCTGTTCGCCACCACGGGTCCGGACCTTCCGGCCGTCAGGGCCGCACTGAAGAACCTGGATCACGCGGGGGCACTGGCCGCCGAACTCGTCGAGATTGCCGCAGAGTTGGTTGACGAAGCCGCCCGAGTCGGCGGCAGTCCGTACTGGGACTTCGACGCCCCACCCGGAAGCGCGGTCGATCCCGACCTTCAGAAACTCTGGTACGACTCGGCTGAGGACGGGGTGCTGCACATGGTCGTCACGCCCGCGTATCGAGCCCGTGGTCGACTTTTCTGTAAGCAGCACGTACGAACAGTGCCCGCGGAGTGATGCCAGGTGGCTCCGACACGGTTGAACGGCCCAGCGCTGCCCATGCCTCCTGCTCACGACGCGGTGCGGGTACGGTTCGCCCCGAACGGCGAGATTCCGTACGCCGCCTTCTTCACCCGCACGATCCTCTACTCATGGCTGTTCGCCCGCCGCTACGCCGGCGCGTTCGTCCTCCGGCTCGATGACACCGACCTGGACCACCAGGTGACCGGCGCGATGCAGAGCTACCTGTCGGGGATGCGATGGCTGGGCCTTGACTGGGACGAGGGCCCGGAGGTCGGCGGTGATCACGGGCCCTATCGGCAGTCCGAACGCCTGCACCTCTATCGCGAGGCGCTCGACGAACTGCTCTCCCAGGGACGGGCGTACCGGTGCTACTGCTCCGCCGAACGCCTACGGGAGGTGGCTGCTGACGCACGACGTCCGGGCGCCGTTCATGGTGCGTACGACGGGCGGTGCCGGTACGCGTCGGCGGCCGACATCGCCGCGGCCGAGCGGGAGGGGCGTCGGCCGGCCATCCGGCTGCGGACGCCCGACGACGGTGTCGTCGAGTCACATGACCTGTTGCGCGGCGCCGTGAGAGTCCGGGCGTCCGAGATCAGCGACTTCATCATCTGTCGTCCCGACGGCTGGCCCACGTACCACCTCACGGTCGTGGTAGACGACCGGCACATGGCGATCAGTCACGTCCTCCGGGGTGTCGAGGGCCTGTCCACCATGGCGCCCCAGGCTCTGGTCCACCAGGCGCTGGGTTTCCCCGTGCCCTACTACCTGCACTTCCCACTGGTCCGGACGCCGGGTTTCACGATCGGCGACCGTTTCCTGCCGCGTGGGCGCCTGTTGTATCTCGACGAGCTCCGCCACGCCGGGTACTTCCCGCACGCCGTCGTAAACTACTACGCGAATCTGGGCTACAGCGTCCCGAGCGAGGAACACGCGTCACTCGACGACCTCGTCGAGGAGTTCCGGTATTCGAGCATCAGCAAGAAGGAGTTCGTCAACCAGTCGTTGGACAAGCTCGCCTGGATGAACCGCACCTACCTGCGTACAACGGCTCCGGACCGCTTCGTGGAGGACTTGGTGCGACAACGCCTGCGAGACTCAGGCGTCGCCGACGAACACGCCTCGGCCATCGCCACCCGCTCTGCTCCAGTGCTGAGGTCACGGCTGGCGGTGCGCGACAACATCGAGTCCCTGCTGTCCTTCGCCGTTCGGGCGGCACCTGCCGTGGACGGGGCGGACGACAACCCGGCCGCCCGTCACTGGACGGCGGTCGCTCTGGAAGCGCTCCGCCGGGAGGAGCCCGTGGCGGCGAGCTTACGCACGCGGGCAGGCCCGGGGAGGGACGCCCGATCCGACGCGATCAGGTCGGTGCTCCGCTCCCTCGGCGCACACGGGACGCCCTTGAGCCTGGATGACGTTGTCACCGTCCTCGGACCCGAGGAAGCGACAGCCCGACTGAGGCAACACGCACGTGCGTCCTGACACTCTTCGTCGGCCCCGCGCGATCGAGGGACACGCAGTCGCGGGCGTGTGGACCCCGTCGTCGCCGGCCCCCGCACGGTTTCCGCGCCGCTTCGCGCGAGCGCTGGCGGCGCTGCCCGGCGACGGTTTCACTGTCCGCTGCGCTCCGCGCGCAGAAGCCGACGACGGACTGGTCGCGGGCACACCCCAAGGGCTCGCTGCCGATCTGCACGAGCTGTTGCTCGACCCGGCGGTCGACCTAGTCTTCTGCGCCGTGGGCGGGTACACGACGATGCGCGTCCTGCCTCATCTGGACTTCGGGATCGTCCGCGCGTGCGGGAAGCCGATCGTGGGATACAGCGACGTCACCTCACTGTTGTGGGCCGTGCTGAGCCAGGCGAACATGGTGACCTTCCACGGACCGATGGTGGTCTCCGAGTGGGGCGAGATCGGCGGCGCCCGGCCCTACACGACCGCCCGGCTCCGCGAGGTCATCTCCCCCTGGACCGGACCCGTCCGCCTGACCGCCCCCGAGCGGTGGACCGATGAACTCCTCGTGTGGGACCAGGAGGACGTACGCCCACGCCGTACTCGCCCGGGCACGTGGCGCACTCTGATTCCCGGGGTGGCCCAGGGCTGGTTACTGCCCGGGTGCGCACCCACCGCCGGCCGGCTGTTCGGGACGCCCTGGATGCCCAGTGCCGAGCGCGCGATCCTCTGCCTGGAAACGCTGTGCATGGGACCCGAGGAATTCCTCGGTCTGCTTCTTCAGTGGCGTTTGTCGGGACAGCTCGACCGCATCAACGGACTTGTCATCGGACGGCACTGCCGCCCGTTGACCGACTCCGACGACTCCTCGGCGTTCGACCGGGTTGTCCTCGAAGCCCTGGGCCGTGACGACATCCCGGTGCTGGTCGATGTCGACTTCGGCCACACGGAGCCGCGGCTGACCCTTCCGGTCGGCGTCGCCTGCCGGCTCGACGCCTCCTCTCTCTCGATCACCATCGTCGAAGAACCCGTGACCTCAGGGGGAACGAGCTCATGAAGACTCGCATCGACACCATCGACGGAGACATACGCATCACCTACCACCAGCGGATGTGCCGGCGTTGCGTGCTCCCCGAGACCTTCCCCGACATCTCCTTCGACGCACAGGGTGTGTGCTCGTACTGCAATGACGAGTGCGAGCGGATCACCGCGACCCAGGTCGCCCTGACCGACGCCGTCCGTTCCGCGCTCGCCGGAGCCGCGCCGGAGCGTACCTACGACTGCCTGGTGCTCTACAGCGGGGGCAAGGACAGCTCACTGGCGGCGAAGGTCGCTCGGCGCGATCTCGGTCTGCGGGTCCTGGCCTTCACCCTCGACAACGGCTATCTGTCGGCGGACACCAGTCAGAACATGGCGCGCGTCCTGGACGCTCTGGGCATCGACCACATCCGGTTCAGGCCGCCGGCCCGCCTGATGCAGCCGCTCTACCGGACCAGCTTGCAGCTGGACTTCGAGGCCGACACGACGAAGTACTCGACCGGCGGCTGCGGTTCGTGCATCTCGATGGTGCTCGCCGGGAGCCTGCGTCTCGCCTCCGCGCACTCCATTCCGCTGCTGGTGGGCGGATGGACACCCGGGCAGTTCACGACCAGTCCACTGGTTTCGGTCTCGTTCCTGCGGACCGTCATCAAGCGCCACTTCGACCCGCTGATGGCCGCGTCGAGATCCCTTGCCGAGCACCTGGAGTCGTGGCGGCACTCCATGGCCAGGGCCGGAACGCCTGCCGGTCTGCTGAACCCCTTGTACGCCACGGAGTACAGCGAGGAGGATACCATACGGCAGTTGTTCGCACTCGGCTGGTCCCCACCACGGGACACCGACTCGTGCTCGACGAACTGCCGGCTCAACGGCCTGCTGATCCTTGATCACGTCAACAAGTACGGCTTCCATCCCTACGTGTACGAGCTGGCGCATCACGTGCGGCTGGGCGCGCTCACGCGTGCGGCCGCCCTTGAGAAGGTGAGCCGCATCGGGGTGAGGCTCGAGAGCGTGGACAACGTCGCGGTGGAACTCGGCGTGCCGAGCGTCCTGGCGCCACAACGGAAGGGGTCCCGCCATGTCTGAGCCCGACGTCATCAGCGCCGCCCTCACCACTTTGGGCCCGGACGACGTCCGGGTCCTCGACTTCTCCAGTCTCGTCGGCCTGCTCAACGAGCCGAACATGCCGTCCGGCGGTGGCCGTACGGTGCGCCGCGTCATCGCCATGGCCCGGCTGGCCCCGGGCGCCCGCGTGCTGGAGATCGGCAGCAACACCGGGTACACCAGCATCGAGTTCGCCAGCTGGCTGGACGCACAAGTCGTCGGGATCGACATCAATCCGGTCGCCACGGCGTTCGCCACGGACAAGGCCGCACGGCACGGACTCGCCAATGTGCGGTTCGATGTCGCCGACGCCACCGACCTGCCCTACCCGTCGGACAGCTTCGATCTCGTCTACTGCAGCAACACCACGTCGTTCATGCATGATCACCAGCGCGCTCGCGACGAGTACTACCGGGTACTGGCTCCGCTCGGTCGCCTTGTCGCCGTTCCCATCTACTACGCCTCACCGCCCCCTGAGGGCCTTCGCCGGCGCGTCGGCGAAGCGATCGGCGTCGATCTCGCGGTCACCGACCAGGACTACTGGCGGAATCTCTTCTCCGACGACGAGGCCACTCTGATCGAACAGGAGACCTACGAGTACGTCCGCCAGAGCCCGGCCCGCATCGCTGCCTACGTGAAGTCGATACTCGACCAACCTCATCTGGCGTCGCTGGACGAGAGCGTGCGGCAGGCCGCCGCCGACCGCCTCGCCCACTTCTACGAGTTGTTCGACGAGAACCTCAGGTACGCCCGCTACGACATCCTGATGTACCGACGCGGCCACCCGAACCCGGAACCGGTGCTGCACCGGACCCGAGCGGTCCGGTGAGACCCGATGGACGATCTGGACACCCTGCTTGAAAGGCACGTCCGTCCCAACCGGCTGCCCGACACCGATTGGCTCGACAGCTTCCTCGCGCGCTCGGACCGCCCTGGTGAGCCGATCCTCCTCGGCCTGGGGGAGGTCTGGGGCCGGACGCCCCAGGTGCTCATCGACGGGCTCCGCGACGTACCCGGCTCCGCACACGGATACCAGCTGTCGATGTACGGGCTTCCCCGGCTGCGGTCGGTCCTGCGGCAGTACATTCGCGACACCCATCGTCTCAGCCCGTTCGAGGGCGACTTCGAAGTAGCAGTGAGCTGGACCGGGACACGCTCGGCCATGCGCGACTACGCCGAACTCCTGCTCGCCGCGAAACCCCGTGGGACTCCGGTCGCCGCAGCCATGGCTCCGTCGTGGGACTACGCCGGCGTCCTGGAGCCGCTCGGCTTCCGGATGGCCTATCTGGGCACGGCGGAGCCCGGACGCTGGGAGCCCGTGCCCGACACTGTCGCGGCCTTCGCCTCCACGCTCACCGAGCGCCTCGACCTCGTGATCCTGAACGTCCAACACAACCCGACCGGTCTGAGCTGGACGGTGGACGCGGTGCGGGCCCTGCTTCGTGTGGCAGCGGACCATCAGGCGGCGATCCTCATCGACGACGCCTACTACGGCTTCGCCGACCCGCAGGCGAAGCCGGCCTCGGCAGTCCGCGAAGTACTCAGCCATCAAGGTGCCCGGCACCTGCCTTGGCTGGCAGTCCGGTCCCTCGGCAAACAGTTCAACTGCAACGGATGGTCTCTGGGCGCCCTCACCGGCCCGCCGGCGCTGTTGGACCGCCTCGTGAACGACTATCGCGCGAGGCACACCTTCAACACAGGTGGTCTGCTCCAGAACGCGATGGCCCGCTGGCTCGAGAACCGGTCCGCGGTCGAGGACTACCTGCGCGCGGAACGCCGGCTGTACCGGCGGCGACGTGAAACCGTGACCGAATGCCTGATCCGTGCCGGTGTACCCGGCGACGACATCATCTGCGGCTCGTCCGGTCCGTATCTGCTGATGCCGGTGCCCGGCCACGCGCGCAGGATCAGCAGAGGGGACTATTTGGAGCAGTGTGCGGTGCGGGCGGGCGTTCTCATGTCCGACGCGTGGCCGGCCGACCGCGTCCTGGACACCCGCGGGCGCCACGGCCGTCACGTGCGCATGTTCCTCGGGCGCGAGCCCGAGGTGCTCGCCGAGGCGTGTGAGCGCCTGCACTCCGCCGGTCTGCTGAGTCCTGGGGCGCGCCATGAGTGACGTCCGTCCCGCCCCTGAGGCGCTGAAGTGTCATCTGGTGGAGATCACGCCCATGCCGGGGGTGAGGTACAGCCTCAATCTCGGCTACCTGCACGCCGCTGCCGCGGCCGACGACGTCTGCGACTCGGCCTACGACTTCGTCAAGCACGTGATCTTTCAGGCGCCGGACCTGCTGGAGCACACTGAGGCGTGGCTCGACGGTCTCGGCCACGTCGACGTGCTGGCTCTCTCCGTGTACTTCTGGAACCGGGAGCCGTCAATGCGCCTGGCGGAGGCCGTCAAAAGGCGCTGGCCGGGCTGCGCGGTCGTCGTCGGCGGCAACGACGTCACCCATCAGGCCGCTGCCGTATTCGCCGGGTGTGAGGCCGTCGACTACCTCGTTCACGGCGAAGGCGAGTTCACCTTCCGCGAGCTGCTGAAGGCCCTGGCCCCGCCCGGCAGCGGAGCCGGAGCGGAGCTCGAACGTACGCGAGGCATCAGCTTCCGTCGCGACGGCATCCCGTACACGGTGCCGGTGGGCGAACGCATCAGCGACCTGAGTTCGGTTCCCTCTCCCTTGCTCAGTGGGGTCTACGGTCCCGACGACATCCGGGACTCCCGCGTCATCATCCTGGAGACCAACCGCGGCTGCCCGTACTCGTGTGCGTTCTGCTACTGGGGCGGCGCCACCCGATCCAAGGTGCGGCCGTTCCCGCTGGAGCGGATCAAGCAGGAGATCACGTTCGTCGTCACTCACGCACGGCCCGACGCCACACTGTTCCTCGCGGACGCCAACTTCGGGATCATCGGCCAGGACATCGAGATCGCACAGTGGCTGGTCTCGGAGCTCCGCCGCCTCGACAAGCGGATATTCCTCTTCACGAACTGGGCCAAGAACACCAGCGGACGTGTGCTTGAGACAGCCGAGATCCTCTACTCCAGCAACGTGATCGCGGCGGTGACGCTGTCGGCGCAGTCGTTTACACCCGAGGTCTTGCGGATCGCACGGCGCTCCAACATCAAGCCGGACTACTACCGCAGCCTTCAGGCCGAGTTCCGGCGTCGCGGCGTGCCGACGTACACCGAACTCATCTGGGGCATGCCCAAAGAGAGTGTCGAGACGTTCCTGCAGGGCCTCGAGTACGTCATCGCCAGTGGCGGGTTCCCCGTCGTCTATCCCTTGTTGCTGCTGAACAACACCGAGTACACGTCGGCGTCCTTCCGACACGATCACTCCGTGCGGACCCGGCACCTGCCGTACCAGATCACCAACCCTGAGATGCGCGCCGAGTTCGTCATCGAGCACTCGATGATGACCGAGTCCGAGTGGCTGGAGGTGATGGAGCTCCGCCTCGTCATGGCGGTCTTCCACGCTGCTCTGCTGCGAGGTCTTCTGTGCGTCGTCAGCAGGCTGACCGGACGTCGGGTGGTCGACCTGTGCCGTGCGCTGGCCGGACTGCTCCGGCACGTACCGACGACCTCGGTACTCGGCGCGCTGCTCGACAACCACCGCCGGATCTTGACCGATGCGGACGCGTTCGACCGGGAGTTGGTGATGGGGATCACCGGATCCGACGTGATTCCGGACCACATGCACTACCAGGCGGTGATGACCCATCTCCTGGCCGGTGACGAGGCCGAAAAGCTCGTCACGGACGCCGCGGCACACCTGTGGCGATCCATCGAAGCGGACGGTGTCATGGACTCGAAGGCGTTCGAGGCCCTCGTCACCTTCCAGGTGTCGGCGGTACGCGCACTCGGTTGCAGCGTTCGCGGCGAGAGCGATGCCCGCCCGGTCCCGGTGTCACTTCCGGCCACCGTTCACGACCTGCTCGTCGAGGCGGGTCAACTGCAAGACGCACGACGAGATGCCGACGGGGAGGAGGAGATCCTCCTGGACGCCGCCCGGTTCGCCGCAACACCGCAGGACTCGCTCCTGCTTGCCATCTATCACGGAAGCGTGCAGACGCCAAAGTCCTTCCAGGTCCTCGACGAGGCCGCACGGCCGAGCGCCGGGAGGTGATCTCTGTCAACCCACTGACGACGAGGAGTGAGTCCATGTCCGAGACGGTCACCCAAGCCATTTCACCTTCGGGTGCCTGGCACGCAGCCGCCGGATACCACCGGCAGATCCTGGCCAACCCCTGGTACCGAGGGGTGGCCGCTCTTCAGAACGCGGTAAGCGAATTCACCGTCGACTTCTGGAGAAGCCGTCGAGGTCAGACCCTGCACCTGCCCATTACGACGGGGGCGGTCTCCAGCCCGATGGGCCGCGGGAGCGACTCTACGCCGGTGGCCGTCGAACTCGGCGGAGTCCGGACGTACTTGGCGGACTCGATGCAGTTCATGCTTGAACTCGGCTGTCGCGTCACAGGAACTGACTGCTACTACGTCATGCCGTCGTTCCGGGGGGAGAGTTGCGATCCGACGCACCTGAGCCAGTTCTTTCACAGCGAGGCCGAGATCCGCGGAGGGCTGTCATCCGTTCTTGACGTGGTCGAGCAGTACCTCCGGTTCATAACGGCCCGCCTGCTTGACTCCCACGCCGATCTGATCGTGTCCCTCGGGGGAACCCTGAGCCACCTCAAGCGGATGGCGGAGGCTGCAACCTTCCAACGGTTGACCTTCCATGAGGCCGCCGCACTCCTCAAAAGCAACGGCATCGTCGACCACGGGGACTGGCGGACGCTGACCCGTCAGGGGGAACGCATCCTGCTTTCGACGGTCGGCGAGTTCGTCTGGGTGACCCACTGGGACCACCTCGCGGTCCCGTTCTACCAGGCGTTCGCGGACGACGACTCCACCCGTGCGCTGAACGCCGACCTGTTGTTCGGACCCGGCGAAATCATCGGTGCCGGTGAGCGCCACGAGCGCCCCGACACACTGCGACATGCCCTACGGCTGCACGAGGTGAACGAGGAGCCGTACGAATGGTATGTGGATCTGAGGGTGACCGATCCGATGCGAACCTCGGGATTCGGCATGGGCGTCGAGCGCTACCTGATGTGGGTGCTCAGCCATGGCGACATCCGTGACCTGCAGCTGCTGCCGCGCGACCTGGGCAAGAACATCGTTCCGTGATAACCACTGGAAATTCCGGTGGCGGCAGACGATTCGAGATGCAAGCCAGCATGACAGAGGCCCTCAACGACGGGCCGCCGTCCAATCCGGCTATCACGCTGTACGGGGAGTGCCGTCATGAAGCCATCAGGAACGCCCCCGTGCTTCTGCTTCGTGCTCAGCCGCCGTGACACCGCGTCGGCTTTCGTCCGGCTTAGAGGGCTTCTGATCTAGATGGTGCGGCGCTCCGTCGAGTAGCCGACTGGCTCGGCCGTCTCTGTCCGCCACAGCACGCCCGGGTCGGGCGGGAACTCCTCAGTTGCCGGTGCCGGAGGGTGCAGGCGCCTATGGCCGGGCAGTTGCACGTCGGTCAGCACGCCGGCCCGCATCATCCACATTCCGAAGCAGTCGTCATCCTCGTCATGGATCAGCACCTGCACGCTCGCCGGATTCGGCCACGCCAGGGACTCCAGGTGCCGCAGCAGCCCCTCCCGCGGGCGCATCCGGTTGAACTCGATAAGCCACCCGCCCACGAACGTGTCGAGCGGCTCGAAGTGGCCCTGCAGCCGCGGGCAGACGCTGCTCTCGACGACGGCTGACAGAGACTTGATGTCGTTACCCATCGTGTTCCTGATCCGTGTGCGGTGCGTGGTCAGGCGGTTGGAACGCCGGTCGCGGTTTCCTTGCGGATGGCGGGGGCGACTTCGGTGGCGAGGAGTTCGATGGAGTCGTTGACCATGTCGGTGGGCATGCCGCCGAAGTCGACCTGTCCCATGAATCGGGTGATGCCGAGGAGTTCGCGTTCGGTGAGGATCTTGTCGATGACTTCCTGCGGGCTGCCGGTCATCAGCGCACCCAGAGGGCTCGCGACGTGCCGGGCGAGCCGGTTCGCCGCGAGGCCGGGGAGCGTGCCCGCGGACCCGGCCGGGTGTGTAGGCGGTCAGGGGCCGGTCAGCGCGGCGAGCCGTTCGGGCTCTTCGGTGATGGCCTCGCTGCCGTCCTCGATGGCCGGCACGGCGGCGCCGCGGATGAGCTGGGACAGGCTGCCGATCGTGCCACCGGTGCGGTGGAAGGGACAGTCGCCCATCGCGGTGAACGTGCCCCGGCGCGTGCTCGTGAAGGCGGAGCATGGACTCCAGCTGCCGATCAGGACGCGCCACGCGCCCTTGTCGCCGGTGGTGCCCGTACGGCGCGGCCGATCAGCCGCAACCGCGGAGATTTCGGTCCCCCGCCGACAGAGGGCCTCCGCGCCTCTAACCTGATGTCGACGCGACGGTTCACCGAGAGGCGGTCGAGGGTGGAGCCTGCGGCTCTGGGGATGGCGGCGCGGGTCGCCTCGACATTGATCAGTCCGCTCGTGGCGAAGCTGTTCGTGCGGGAGGAGAGCGGCGCCGACCTCGTCAGCAAGCCGATCCGTGTCTCCCAACTGGTCAGCTGGCGTGGCCAGAAGCGCACCCTGGACGAGCGGGACGTACGCAAGATCAGCGAGAAGCTGATCAGCCGGACCCTCGCCGCGAATCCGTACGAGCCGGCGGTGCGCGACGGTGACCGGATAGCCGTGGTCGACGCGCTGAGCAAGACCCTGCTCTCGCTCGGCGACCTGGAGATGGAGGACGTCCAGGCGGTCCACCTCGGGCACCTCGAGCTGGCGCGCAAGCTGTCGGCCGCGGCGGACGACTCGACGCGGAACATGAGCGCTGACGCAACGAACCTCTATCGCTCCCTGCTCGACGTCTGCTGCCTGCACATCCTGCAGTTCTTCACGCAGCGCTCGGCCTTCATCCCGGCCACGCTGATCACGCAGACCCGCATGATCGACGAGACCATGCGCCGCATGGACGTGCTGACGGCGCGGCTTCCCCCGCCGCGCAGCCAGGACGCCGATTTCGAGCAGCGCTACCTGGAGCACCTCGGGCTCAAGTACGGCAAGCTCGCCATCTTCGGCCTCGACCTCAGCGCTCCTGGTCAGGCCCGATGGCCGCTGGATACGGCCTATTTGAGCCTGGAGCTCTCGGCGCAGAGCCGCGACGGAGGTGTCTCGGCCACCCACCGGCTCCGGGTCGAAGAGGCCCTGGCCGGGAAGCACCGTGTGGTGCTGCGGGGCCCCGCCGGTTCGGGCAAGACGACACTGGCCCAGTGGCTCGCCGTCAGCGCCGCGCAGAACGACTTCGACGACGAGCTCGCCTTCCTCCGCGGCCGCGTCCCGTTCATCCTCCCGCTCCGCAGCCTGGCGCAGGAGTCCACGCTCCCCACCGCTCACAAGTTCCTCGCCATGGCCGGCAGCATGCTGGACGGCGCGCAACCGAAGGGCTGGGCCGACCGGGTCCTGCACAGCGGGCGCGGCATCGTCCTCGTCGACGGCGTCGACGAGATCTCGGAGTCGAAGAGGCTGCTGACCAAGCGGTGGCTCACGGAACTGACCGAGATCTACCCGCGCACGTTCTTCCTCGTGACCACGCGCCCCTCCGCGGTCCCGATCGGCTGGGCGGCGGACCTCGGGTTCATCGAATTCGACCTGCTGCCCCTCAACCAGCGCGACGTCGACAAGTTCGTCAACCGCTGGCACGACGCGGCCCTGTCGACTCTCGGGGACGCCGAGGAGCGCACCGAGGTGGAACGGTACCGGGCCGCCCTGCACGTCACCCTGCGCCGCAAGCCCGACCTGTACCAGCTCGCCACCAATCCCCTGATGTGCTCGGTGATCTGCGCCTTGCACCGCGACCGGCACTCTCAGCTGCCCGAGGGGCGCATGGACCTGTACGCGGCCGCGCTGCGGATGCTCCTGGTCCGCCGCGACAAGGAGCGGGAGGTCATCGCGCCGGAGGGCTTGCAGCTGACCGAGGAGCAGCAGGTCCAGCTCCTCCAGCGGCTCGCGTACTGGCTCATCCGCAACGGGCGCTCCGAGGCGACCCAGGCGCTGGCCGTGCGCATCATCCGGGAACGGCTGCCCTCCATGCCGCACGTCGTCCCCCTGGACGGCGCGCACCAGGTGTTCCGTCATCTGCTGCTGCGCAGCGGGCTGTTACGGGAACCCACGCCGGACACGGTCGACTTCATCCACCGGACCTTTCAGGACTACCTTGGCGCCAAGGCGGCCGTCGAGACCTCGGACCTGGATCTGCTCGCCCAGAACGCCGGCGACGACCAGTGGGAGGACGTAATCCGCATGGCCGTCGGCCACGCCCGCGAACGCGAGCGCGCCGAACTGCTCCGCAAACTGGTGGCCATCGGCGACCAGCGTCCCTCCCAGCGGCGCCGCTACCACCTCCTGGCCGCGGCGAGCCTGGAGAACGCCACGACGCTCGACCCGGCGGTCAGGGCGGAGGTCATCAGCCGCGCCGCCTTCCTCATACCTCCGGCCACCCGTGAGGAGGCGGAGAACCTGGCGCAGGCGGGCGCGGTGGTCCTCGACGTGCTGTCGGGGCCGGCCGACATGACGGAGGAGCAGGCCGTCGCGAGCGTGCGCACGATCGGGCTGATCGGGGGCCCGGCGGCCCTGCAGCGGATGCGGGCGTACAAGGACGCGCCCCAGCGTGGTGTCCGGCAGGAGGTCGTCAACGCGTGGCCGCGGTTCGACACGGTCGAGTTCACCGAGTCCATCTTGGCCGGATGCCGCTGCGACGACATCGAGATCCCGGTGACGAACGCGGAGCAGGTGGCTTGTCTGCGCCAGCTCCCCGAGGCGCCGAACCTGTCGCTCCCCCGGCCGTCGCTGATCCACGAGCTTTCCGCCGTCCTCGACCGGGACTCCGTGGTGTCCCTCTCACTGGGCGCGGCCGATGACCGCACATCGGAGCTTCCCGCCCTTGGCGGTCTGACCGGGCTGCGGCGCCTGCACGTACGCAATCCGACGTCCACGGTGTCCCTGAAACCACTCGCCGCCAGCGGCATCCGGGAACTCGTCCTCGACTGCGTGCCGGTCGGCCTGGACCTCTCCGCGCTCCAGGCCGTTCCGCTGCTGACCACGCTGAGCCTCGGCTTCGCCGACCGTGTCGCCCTCCCCGAGGTCGCGCTGCCCTCGATCACGTCCCTGCGGCTCAAGGGGGTTGCGGACACGGCTCAGTTGCCCGACTTCGCCGCCCTTTTCCCCAGGCTCACTCGGCTGCACCCGTATCTGCACCGCAGGCCGCGCCGGGCGCCCCTCGACCTGTCCCGGGTGCGGGGCATCGACTCCGTCACCGTCCGCGTCCGGAACACGACGAAGGTCATGGGCCTCGACGGGCTCGACCCGGGGCGGGTGTCGGTCACCGTGGAGGGCCGCCGCACGGGCGGCCTCCTCACATCGTTCCGCAACCAGCGCCCCTGACCCGGGCTGCCGCCGGGAAACTACGCACCACGCTCACCGCGGCCGTCCCGTCCACCGGCCCGCAGGTGTGAAAGGCCCTGGAAACCCGTGCGCGCGGCCGGTCTGCCGGAGCATGGCGGCATTTCTGCGAACCCGCACGCCGCGCTGCCGATCCAGCTCAACTTCAACGACAGCGACTCACCCGCCGAGGTCATCAACAAGCTGTTCCTCGGCCCCTTCGCGACGGGCGGGCGCAGGCCCTCGTGGCTGATGTCGTCGCCCCCCCTCGGCGACCAGGAAGTCCGCCAGTTTGGTCAGGCTCCAGGTGCAAACTGCAGGTGGTGTTCGGTCGGCGGACTTCGCGATCTTTTTGATCTCGCGGCGCTCGGGCAGCGTGGACGTCTTCGGACGGCCGTCCTTGTACTTCGGATACAGCGACTCGAGGCCGTCGGTGTTGCAGTTGTGGATCACATCCCGGGCCCGTCCGCGCTGGTGAACGACACCTCGGCGATCCTCGCCATCGCTATGCCCTGCGCGGACAGAAGCATGATCTGGGCCCGCCGCCAAGTCACCACCGACCCCGTACCCCTGCGAACAATCCGCCAGCAGCCGCAGGCACTCGTCGTCATCGTTTTCGCGCGCCCGCACCCGCTGCGCCACGGATCAGCGGCCTGACCGATCTGTCCATCCCCCGCCAGGCCCCGTGCCGCGAGCCACCGTTCACGCGGCAGCCCGCCGCCGCAACCACGCTGCCTCCGCGGGCATCAGATTCGGGTCAGCCAGTTTGGCCTTGACTGCCGCCTGAAACCGTCCCGCCGGGTCGGTCCGACAGCCGCTGCGCATGCTGCGCAGCAACAGCCCCCGCCCCAGGCGGGCGGCGAGTCCCGGAACGTCCGCACTGCCCACAGTCACCATGGTCATCGCCACATCAGCAGCCGGATCACCAGCGCCTGCATTGCACCAGTCGATCACCACCGGGCCCCGCCGGGTCAGAATGACATTGCCTGGATGCAGGTCCAGATGGAGCACCCGGTCATCATCTGCCGTGCTGAACCGCTTGGGCAGCCACTCCGGTGCCGGCAGTGCATGGAGCCGATCGTGGAGGCTGCCCAGAACCCGGCCGAGGGAACTCACACGCCACGGGCGCTTGGCCAGCACATCCAGCATCGTCGGCCCGGCCAACCGCTCAAGAATCATGTCGGTGTCGGTGATCTCGTACACGTGCGGCACTGGATACCCACAATCCGCAAGATGCGTCATCAGGCGCGACTCCAAACCGGTGGGCCCTCCATGCCGGTAGCGCCGCAGCACCCTGGACTCATCCAGGGCATACACATCAGCGTCCCGGCCCCGCGCGATCAACTCCATGCGGTGCAGTCTGTCTTGACGTCCCAGCCCCTGCCAACAGGGCTAACGTTGGCTGACGCGGCCCTGGAAACCGACGAAGCCAGCCGGCCCGCACCATCGCGGCGACCACTCACGGACTGGCGGTGACGTGGCATCTGCAGTCCTGCCCGAACTACGCCGCCGATCGCATCCTCGCCGGACAAAAGGCTGAGCGCAGCAACGGGCCGTGGCGCGGCATTGGCGCGGTGTTCGTCGGCGACAACGTTCTCGAGGATTGTGATCCTCGTTGGTCCTCGTTATGGGGCCAACGGCTTCCGGACTTCGGACTGGCATGTGACTGGGCGGCGCGCTACGCCCTGGCCTCAGAGCGAGCCGTTGACCGCCGGCCGTCTGCCGGGTCCGGCCTGCGGTCCGCGCCGAGCGGCTAGGGTGTTCCCACCGCATCCGACCACCCGGGGCGCACCGGAGAAGGGCGGAGCGGCGGGCGGTGACGCCGGAAGGGGGCGGACGGGGTGCCTGGACGGGCGCGCTACGGGGCCGGGGTGGTGGCCTTGGCGGGGGTCGCGGTCCTGATCGGGCTGCTGGGACGGCCCTCGGGCGGCGACGGCGATACCGGTGGATCCGCCCCCACCCCGGCCTTCTCCGTTGCCCCCGGGTCCTCCGGGCGGCCGGTCACCCCGACGGCCCCGGTGCCGGAAACCCCGGCGGAGACGCGCCTCGACCTGTTCTCGTTCGGCGGCCTGTGCCAGGAGGAGGGGAGCCGTCCGGTCCCCCGCGCGGCACGCGTGTCGGCGTCGGGACCCCGACCCCTGGTCGTCCATGTCAACGGTCTGCTGCACCAGTTCGAGGGCCGCGGCGGCTACGACCGCGCCGATCCGTTCACGCCGCTGCCCGAGCGGGTGCAGCTCGTCGCCTGCGCCCGGTACGAGGGACTGGGCAAGCTCCTCAAGGAGTGCCGGTACGAGTCGCCCGTCGAAGCGGGCCGGGTGATCTCCCACTACGAGGGCCGGTACGAGGTACGGGTCCTGGAGGCCCGTACCGGCCGCCTGCTCGGCACCCACCGCATGGCCGGCCGCACCTCCGCCACCTGCACGCCGTTCGTCGAACGCGGCGCGGACACCAAGGAATTCAAGCCCCCCGGCGACGCCGCGTTCCGAGAACTCCTCGGCCCGTACGCGCGCGGCGAGAAGCCCTGATCGGGCGCCGCCTCGGGCCTGTCGCGGACGACAGCGTACGGCGCGATCCGGACGACCGGCTCTCTGGTTGAGGTTTGCCCGAGCCGCTGCCGGTGAGGGCACCACGTCGGTTTGCATGGCGCAGGCCCTCGGGGTGTCCGACCTGGGCGCGTTGCTCCGGAAGACCCACCGCGATGGCAAGCCGCTCCCGGCGCAGAGCGGGACGCGATCCTGGCCTTCCAGTACGCGACGGTGATAATCGGCACGACCGCCTGACGCCCCCCAGGAGTTGGCGCACGGCGCTGCCCAACCGCCCTCCCTGGCCGACGTGACCCGGGGCTACCGTGGTGCCTCTCCCTCGATGTCACGGACCAGGTCGATGGCGCGCCCCAGAGTTGCGAGCCGGGCGGCCAGGGTCGCGGCGGCGGAGCTGAGGGGGTCAACCGCCGCCGCAAAGGCACCGCCGACACCCTGGCGGCGTGCGGACGTGCCAGATGCCCGGCGGCGTGAAGGATCGACAACCGGCACAGCCCACCCACAACACAAACAGCGAGGAGCTCTGCATGGACCACCAGGACGTCGCCGCCGCCGTCGCGGAGATGTCGCGGGTGCTTGGCCCCCATACCGCCGAGGACTGGACGGTGCCGGCGGGGCCGCTCGAATGGACCTGCTGGCAAACAGCAGCCCACATCGGCCACGACCTGCTGGCCTACGCAGGACAGCTGGCAGCACAGCCCGCCGACGCCTACCTTCCCATCGACCTGAACGTTCGCCCCACTGCCTCGCCGGCCGACGTACTCCAGGTCGTCACCGCCTGCGGCGGACTGCTCAGCAGCGCCCTGGCCACAGCCAACCCGACCCTGAGGGCCTGGCACTGGGGCCCGTGCGACCCCGAAGGGTTCGCGGCGATGGGCGTCGCCGAAACCCTGCTGCACACCTACGACATCACGCAGGGACTGTCCGTGAACTGGCTGCCACCAGCACCGCTGAGCGCAGCAGTACTCAACCGGCTCTTCCCCGCCGCCCCGCCCGGAGACCCCACCCAGGTGCTCCTCTGGTGCACCGGCCGCGGAGAACTCGACGGCCTCCCTCGCCAAACCTCATGGAGGTGGGAAGCAGCACGATCGGACTGATCAAGCTGATCCCGGCGAATGTTCCCGGTCACAGCACGAAGGACTCAAGCGGCACGTGATCACAGACACGCTTGGCCTGAAGCACCGCCGCCTGCCCGGCTCGACGAAGCACTGCCGCCGACGGACGTGCCTGCCACAACGGTGTGAACGCTGATCAGATGCCCTCGTGGACCGCCCTACAGCGCAAGATCACGCCGGTCGCCCGACTCGACCGCGATCAGGTCAGTCGGCGGGCTTCATGCGAAACGCAGGGCCGGGGACACTCTCGATATCTTCCGCCTGCACGGAGTGGCCACGTCCGCAGCGCACCTGGACGTCGACTTGCGCGCCGCATTCGCGGTGTCGAGCCAGTACAGCGGGCCCCTCCGGGTCGGCGCGATAGCGATCGCCCCACTGCAGGAGCCCCATGACGGCCGGTACCAGGTCCATACCCTTCGGCGTGATCACATACTTCGGCCTACTCCGCGAGCCGGGCTCTTTGTAGCTCTCGGTGGCCAGGATCCCTTCCTCCACGAGCATCCGGAGCCGCGTCGCGAGGAGGTTGCGAGGACAGCCAAGGACGCGTTCGAGGTCGCCGAAGCGGGACGAGCCGTACCAGACCTCGCGAAGGATCAGGATCGTCCACTTCTCGCCCACGACCTCAAGGGTTCGCGCGATCGAGCAGTTCGACATGTCCCGGTCGAGACGGGGGTCCATGCCGGCGTCCTGAAGAGCTTCGGTCCACGCATCCATGCAGGTGATTCTAACCGACTCTAAGTTTACTTTTCCATACTCAGCCGGGTAACGTCATAGCCAGACCTCAACACGGCGGGACACGTGCAGCGGGACTCGCGGACTGCAACGTCACCTCCCAGGTCCTCTCGCGGCCAGAAGGACAGCGCTCCTTCGTCTTGGGCACGGGATGTGTACGTGAGGTCGGCCAGGCCATCCATCAAGTGGACCAGTGGCTCCGCCGGCACCTCGCCGCCCCAAGAACTGCCCGACCATCGCATCGACCCCCAGAAGACCACCGAGAAACTCACACATAAGGGCGGCTGACATGAAGGCATACGTTGTCGAGAAGTACGGCAAGGACGGCGCACGCGCCGCACAGGTGCCTGAGCCCACCATCGGGGACCGCGACGTCCTGGTGAGAGTGAGCGCCGCCAGCATCAACCCTCTGGACAAAATGGTCCGCAACGGGGAGTTCAAGCAACTCTTGAAGTACAAGCCTCCGTTCGTGCTCGGCCACGACGTGGCCGGCGTCGTGACGCAGGTCGGCTCCGCCGTACGCGGCCTCACAGTCGGCGACGAGGTCTACGCTCGTCCGCGCGACCTGCGGATCGGAGGCTTCGCCGAGTTCATCGCGATCGACAAGGACGACGTCGCGCCGAAGCCTGCCTCGCTCACTCTTCAAGAGGCAGCCGCGGTGCCGCTGGTGGCCCTGGCCGCCTGGCAGATCCTCGTCGACCGTGCCCACGTGAAGCCGGGTCAGAAGGTGCTGATCCACGCCGGTGCCGGTGGCCTCGGGTCGACGGTCATCCAGCTCGCGAAGCACCTCGGCGCCACGGTAGCGACGACCACGAACCCCGACACCGAAGAATTGGTCAGGAGCCTCGGCGCCGACATTGTCGTCGACTACACGAAGGAAGACTTTTCGAAGGTGCTGTCCGGCTACGACCTGGTGCTCGACTCCCTGGGTGGAGCCAACCTCGAGAAGTCGCTCACAGTTCTGAAGCCCGGCGGCCTGGCCATCGGTGTCGCCGGCCCGCCGGACGCCGGGTTCGCCAAGCAGCTCGGCGCCCCCTCGCTCCTGGGCATGGTCATGAACACCCTCAGCCGCAAGGTCCGCAAGCAGGCCAAGGCTCTGGGCGTGCGCTACCAGTTCTTCTTCATGCAGGCCAATGGCTCCCAGCTGCGCAAGCTCAGCGCCCTCTACGACAGCGGGAAGCTCCGTCCGGTCATCGACAGAACCTTCCCGTTCGACCAGACGCTCGAGGCGATGAAGTACGTCGAGGAGGGCCGCACCAAGGCCGGCAAGGTCGTGGTCTCGATGGTGCCCGACAGCGAGTGAGATCAGGTCGGCCACATGGGCTCCACCCGACGCAGTCGCCACACAGGCCGCGAGGCCGGCAACGAGCCGCTCGCGGAGAGCATGGCAGGACGCCAGGGCGATGCCTGTGTCGACGGCGGGAGCGATCAGTCCAGCGGCCGGGACAGCAACGGGTCGTCGCCGGGTCTCCCCCGGTGCGGCAGGTTCACCGGTCCTACTGAGCAGGACCGATGAGGTGATCTCCCGTTCCGACTCAGCGGACCTTGCGAGCACGGGACAAATTCCCACATGGCTTCGCCGTGGACTTCGCCGACCCGCAGATCAGCCTCGTGCACGCCGATCTGACCGGCCTGCCGCCCACGGTCGTCCACTACGGCGAGTACGAGACCCTCGCCGACGACGGCGCCGAGCTCGGCCGCCGCCTCGCGGACTTCAAGGTCACCTCCGAGGTCCACCCGATGCCCGAGGGGCAGCACTCCTTCATCCTGGGCGCGGGGCGTGTACCCGAGGTGGACCAGGCGATCCAGCGGATGGGTCGGTGGCTCCGCAGGCACCTCGGCACCTGAGCAAACCTGCTCGCGGAGCCTGCTGGGCGCGCGCCACACCGCCGCGATGCCAGTGACCGGACCACGTGTCTCCGGCATCCTCGACTACGTCGGCCGGCGTGCGGTATGCGTGTCCGACACCGTTCTGTACACCGCCACACCACCGGTCCCTCGATGCCACGAAGGAGTGCGCGATGGGAATGTACGAGGATGTCTTCCGCTCCAGCACCGAAGACCCGGAAGGTTTCTGGCTGAAGGCGGCAGAGGGCATCGACTGGGATGTCGCTCCGCGACGCGCCCTGGACGCCTCGGGCGCGCCTTTCTACCGCTGGTTTCCCGATGGACGGCTCAACGTCTGCTTCAACGCGCTCGACCGGCACGTAGAAGCCGGCCGGGGCGACCAGCCCGCGCTGGTCTACGACTCACCTGTGTCCGGTGCCCGGCGCACCTATACCTACGCGCAGATGAGGGACGAGGTCGCGACCTTCGCCGGAGCGCTCGCGCGACTCGGCGTCGGGCGCGGCGACCGGGTGGTCATCTACATGCCGATGGTTCCCGAGGCCGCGGTCGCGATGCTGGCCTGCGCACGTATCGGCGCGGTCCACTCGGTTGTCTTCGGCGGGTTCGCCCCGCACGAACTGGCGGTCCGTATCGACGACGCCGCCCCCAAGGTGGTCGTATCCGCATCCTGCGGCCTCGAGGGCAAGCGCGTCATCGCGTACAAGCCGCTGCTCGACCAGGCGATCGAACTCGCCCGCCACAAGCCGGAAAAGCGTGTGGTCCTGCAACGTCCGCAGGCCCCGGCCGCGTTGGGGCCCGACGACCTCGACTGGGCCGAACTGGCCGCCGCAGCGCCCCCGGCCGACTGCGTGCCGACCGCCGCGAACGATCCGCTGTACATCCTCTACACGTCCGGAACGACCGGAAAACCCAAGGGAGTCGTGCGCGACTGCGGCGGTTACGCGGTCGCCCTGCACTGGTCGATGGGGGCCGTCTACGACGTGGGGCCGGGCGAGACGATGTTCACCGCCTCCGACGTCGGCTGGGTCGTCGGACACTCGTACATCGTCTACGCGCCTCTGCTGGTCGGCGCCACCACGGTCCTGTACGAGGGCAAGCCGGTCGGCACCCCGGACGCCGGCCAGTTCTGGCGCGTCGCCGCCGAGTACGGCGTAAAGACCATGTTCACCGCCCCCACAGCCTTCCGCGCCATCCGCAAGGAAGACCCGAAGGGCGCCCTCAGCTCCGAATACGACCTCGCCGGCCTGCGCTACCTCTTCCTCGCCGGCGAGCGCCTGGACCCCGAGACCTACCGCTGGGCGAGCACGCTCCTCGGCGTCCCGGTGATCGACCACTGGTGGCAGACCGAGACCGGCTGGCCCATCGTCGCCAACCCGGTCGGCATCGAAGTCGCACCCCTCAAGCCCGGCTCCCCCACCCGCCCGCTGCCGGGCTGGGACGTCCGCGTCCTCGCCCCCTCGGGCGAGCCGGTGCCCGCGGGTACCGAGGGCGCGATCGTTCTCAAGCTCCCCCTACCACCCGGTGCGCTCCCCACCCTCTGGCGCGACGACGACCGCTACGTCGCCTCCTACCTCTCCGCCTATGACGGTTACTACCTCACCGGCGACAGCGGATACATCGACGAAGACGGCTACGTCTTCGTCATGGGCCGCACCGACGACGTCATCAACGTCGCCGGACACCGCCTGTCCACCGGCAGCATGGAGGAGGCCCTTGCCGCCCACCCCGACGTCGCCGAATGCGCCGTCATCGGCGTCGCCGACGCGCTGAAGGGTCAGGTACCGCGTGGCTTCGTCGTCCTGAAGGCCGGCATCAGCCGCGACACGACGGAGGTCGAGGCCGAACTCGTCCAGCTCGTGCGCGAGCGCATCGGTGCCGTCGCCTCCCTCAAGAACGTCGCGGTCGTCGCCGCACTGCCAAAGACCCGCTCGGGAAAGATCCTGCGCAAGACGATGCGCGGCATCGCCGACGGCCACGACGAACCCATCCCCTCCACCGTGGACGATCCCAGCGTCATCGAGGCCCTGCGCCCTGTTCTGCGCCGTGCGGACCACACCCCATGAACGCCGGCTGACGCGTTGCAGCGCAAGCCTGGGACCGCTCCCCGGATCGGCTGGTTTCGGTCAACGCTGCGCGTGCGGCGGTGAGGATCTCCTCGAAGAGGGGGAGCCTTTGGTGGCCCGGGCCAGGACGAGTGCTCGCGCCGCAAGCCGTCCACCTGCCGCTGACCATGCTGGCCGCCGGTGCCGAACTGCCGAATGCCGCACAGGGACGCCGTCTCGTGGTGATCTGCCGGTCCGGCAACCGGTCCCGCCGAGCCGCTGCTCTCCTCGCGGGACGCGGGGCCGATGTCGTCGACGTAACTGGCGGCATGCACGCGTGTGCCGCGGCAGGGCTGCCCGTGATCGAGCGGCGCGGCAGGGCCGGCTCGATAGCGTGACCACCCTCCTCATCGATCTCGTGGCCGGCTCCGGCAGCGTCCGTCGCCCTCGGGCGATGCTGGACGCGCTGCCGGCGGCGGCGCGGATCTGCGGGTGCGTGGATACGGAGACGGCCGCGGACCGGCTCCCGCTACGCCACTTCGACCGGCTCGACCGGCTGACCAGGGGCGGCATGTCACTCCCGGACGGGGTACGGCGCCTCGCTCCCGAGCCGGGCGGGAGTGCCTACGTCGTGGGGAGGCGCGGACCGTTCGGTCCGTACGGCAGCTGCTGGTAGGGCAGCTGGGCCGGGACCGGCGGTCGGTGCTCACCAAGCCGTTCCGGGCGCCGGGCAGGAAGGACTGGAGTAGCCGGAAGCAGCGGGCTTCGGCAGGTCGCCGGGTCTCTTCGCCGGTGCGAGCATGGGACTGCACCGCCGCGATCACCTACCGCATCCGGCGCCGCGGTCCACGCTTCCCGACCGGGAAAGGAGCAGCCCGTGGCCGACCACCCGGCGCACACCCCCGGCGGGGAGCCGCCCACGCCGGAGGATGTGGCGTTCGCGCGCCGGCTGCGCAAGGACTTCCAGCGCATCGAGATGGAGTTCGAGTTCGCGGTCGACGAGGTGCTGACCAAGGTGTCGATCCTGCGCAGGGAGTTCCTGCATCTGCACCGGTACAACCCGATCGAGCACGTCGGCTCCCGGGTCAAGTCCCCGGAGAGCATCCTGCGGAAGGTGGCACGCCTCGGCATCGAGCCCACGCCCGAGGCGATCCGGGCCGGCATCCACGACATCGCCGGCGTGCGCATCACGTGCAGTTTCATCGCCGACACCTACCGGGTCCTGGAGGCGCTCACCGCGCAGACGGATGTCCGCGTGCTCCGGGTCAAGGACTACATCGCCGCCCCGAAACCCAACGGCTACAAGAGCCTCCACGCGCTCATCGAGATCCCGGTGTTCCTCAGCACAGGTCCGGTCCCCGTGACCGTCGAGGTGCAGGTCCGGACGATCGCCATGGACTTCTGGGCCAGCCTCGAGCACAAGATCTACTACAAGTACGACGGCCATGTGCCGCCCGGCCTCGTCGCCAGCCTGACCGAGGCCGCGCACCTCGCCGCGCAGCTCGACCAGCGCATGGAGGAGCTGCACGCCGAGGTACGCGGCGGCCCCGGGGGCGAAGACTCCGGGGACGGCGCACCGGCCATGGAGGAGGAGTTGCTGATGCGGCTGTGGAACAGCGCCCGCGCGGGCAACACCGCTGAGAGGCCGCCGGCGGACTGAAGTCGGTCCGTGTCCCCGATCGGCGGCGTGTGGGGCCCCCGATCGGGTCAGGGCGCCCTTCGGACGTGACCGTGGTGGAACTCGCGTCGGGCCAGGCAAAGTCCGGGGCGAGGCCGACCACCGGATCGTCAGCGCCGCCGGGGCGCTCCCCCGCGCAGGCCGTCCATCACCAGGTCCAAGAGCCGCTGGCTCCGGGTCTGCCAGTCGCCACTTGCGTCGATCTGCCGGAGGCCGGCGATGGCCGGCACGAAGTCGTCGGTGGTCACCCCCGCACGGATGGTGCCGGGCTGGCGATTGGGTCGACCCGCTCGTCCACCGGTTCGTCCTCCCACGGTTGGCCCCCGCCCGGGCGGCGGGACCTGGACGCGGGCCGGTCAACGGTGCTGCGCCGTGCCCAGCTCGTCGGTGTACCGGCCGAGGGCGTCCTCGGCCGTGGGGACGGGGCCGAACAGCTGCTCCTGGCGGCGGGGGTCGGCGACGTAGCGGCCGCTGTCGAACCAGCCGAACATCGCGGCCATGTCCTTGACCAGGGGCATGAAGCGGCCGACGACGGCTCCTGCGGCGCGGGCGATGGCGGAAGGGACGGCCCACACCTTGATCTTCTTTCCGGCCCGGTTGCCCATGAGGTCGGCCATCTCGCGCATGCTGACCGGACGGTCCCAGCCGATGTCGATGCGCTCACCATTGTCAGCTTCGGCGTCGACAGCGGCCGCCAGGTACGCCGCGAGATCCGCGGTGTGAACGAAGGTCAGCGGGACGGTGGTCTTGCCGATCCACATCAGGCGGCCCTTGTCGATCGGGTCACCCGCCATGGTCGCGATCTGGTCGAGGAACGCCCCTGGCCGCAGTGCGACGAACGGGACGCCGAGCTCTTCGAGCTTGTCCTCGGCGACCTTCTTGTGCCAGAAGTGCGGGACATGGGGCGTCTGGTCGCTGGTGAGGATGCTGGTCAGGACGAACCGCCGGATGCCGGCGTGTTGGGCGGCCTCGGCGAGGTTGGCGTTCCCGACGGTGTCGATGTCGTGCGCGTTCTTGCCGCCGCGGGTGTAGCCGGCAGCGGTTGTGATGACGGCATCGGCGCCGTTCATGGCGGCGACGAGTGAGTCGAGGTCGAGCATGTCACCGCGGGCGATCTCGACACCCCGGTTCTCGAGCCTGCTCGCGTCGGTGGCCGGCCGGACCAGGGCACGGACGTTCTTGCCGCGCTCGAGTAGTTCGTCGACGACCTTGCCCCCGAGGGAGCCGGTCGCGCCGACGACGAGGACGGGGAGGGGGGTGGTCATGGAAGTCTCACTTTCCATCAGGTCAGGAGCGGGAATGGGACGCCGGGGCAGTGGTGCCTGCTGACGTGGGCGCCGTCGGCCCGGGTCGCTCAAGGGGCGGGCGTGTGGTGGGCGGATCCGCGCCGCGCGTCGCTGCACGCCGGCCGGCGAATGGGCAAGGCTTGACAACCCCGTGGGGGGGTCGCCCCTCCCCCGGACGAGTTCCGCCTGCCTGCACCGGGACCGCTCGCGCTTGCCCCTGATGCTGGGGCCCCGCTCAGCCCCGTTCTCGAGGTGAGCCACATCCGCCGGCTCGGCTCACCGGGCTTCTTCCGACAGTCGGGGAGTCTGGCTTCGTTCAGCACGGGTCTCCGTGAGCCGAGTGCGCTGCAGCACTGTCCACTTCGCAGGAACGCCGGAAACGATTCGCCGAACCGGGGTGCAAGCCGAGGGGGTTACTCGGACTCTTCCTGCGGAAGAGCGCGGCTGTTGATCGCGTCGGCTACGGCATAGGCGATACGGACGAAGGACTCTGCCTCCTGCGCCGACAAGTTCCGCGCGGAGGTTTCCTCCAGGGCCCGCCACATGGCTGCCAGGGGCTCGCGCATGGCACGGCCCTTGTCGGTGAGGTGGACAACCATGACGCGCCGGTCGTGTTCGGCCGGCCCGCGGACGAGCAGGCCGGCGTCCTGCATGCGGCGCAGGGATTTGGAGACGGTGGAGTGGTCCAGGCCGACGCTTTCGAGAAGCTCGGACTGGGTCTGGCCGTCCCGGTCCAGGAGGTGCATCAACAGCAGTTCCTGTCCGGGATGCAGGTCCATCTCGCGGAGCATGGCCGCAGCGCGGGCCCGGTGAGCGCGAGCGAGCTGGAAGATCGCATAGCTCATCGGCCCCTCGCCGGCTGTAGTGGGGACGCGAGGTGTGGGGGCGGGCATGCTTCGGTTCCTCAGATGGTGTGGGTGGGGTAGTCGGTGTAGCCGACAACTCCGCCGCCGTAGAAGGTCGCCGGGTCGGGGGTGTTAAGCGGCGCGTCAGAGCGTAGCCGCTCGACCAGGTCCGGGTTGGCGAGCGCGAGGGCACCGACGGAAACAAGGTCGGCCGTGCCGTTGTCGATGTCCTTGGCGCGGGTGGGCAGATCGGTGCCGGCCCGGTTGAGGATCAGCGTGGTCGGCCACAGCGCGCGCAGGGTGCCCAGCAGCTCCTCGTCGCCCGCGTGGAGGATGTGGAGGTAGGCGAGGCCGAGCGGGCTGAGGGCGCGTACGAGCGCCGGATACAGCTCGGCGGTGTCGGACTCGGCGATGTCGTTGTAGGGGTTACCGGGGGAGATCCGCAGGCCGGTGCGCTCCGCGCCGATCTCGTCGGCCACGGCAGCGGCGACCTCTACGGCGAAGCGGATGCGGTTGTCGAGGGAACCGCCGTAGCGGTCGGCGCGCTGGTTGGTGTTGTCGGACAGGAACTGGTGCACCAGGTAGCCGTTGGCGGCGTGGATCTCCACGCCGTCGGCGCCTGCCGCGACGGCAGCCGCCGCGGCGCGGCGGAAGTCCTCGACTGTCGCCGCGACCTCCTGCGTCGACAGAGCACGGGGTGTCGGCATCTCCTGGGGCCCGGACGCGGTGAACATCGTGCCCTTCGGCCGGATCGCCGAAGGGGCGACCGGCCGGCGCCCGTGGGGGGTGTTGTCGGGGTGGGAGATGCGTCCGGTGTGCATCAGCTGGATGACGATCCGGCCGTCGGCCGCATGCACGGCGTCGGTGACCTTGCGCCACCCGGCGATCTGCTCGTCGTTGTGGATGCCGGGGGTGAGGAGGTAGCCCTGGCCGTCGGTGGAGGGCTGGGTTCCCTCGGTGATGATGAGCGCGTGCGAAGCCCGTTGGGCGTAGTACTCGGCGTTCAGCTCGGTCGGTACGCCTTCAGGTGTGGAGCGGTCGCGGGTCATGGGGGCCATGACCAGGCGGTGCGGCAGGGAGATGTCACCGACGGTGGTCGGTGCCCACAGGGAATTCAGCATGCGCGGTCCTTCGGTGCGGTGATGGCCAGGTGGTCATCGGGATAGCGGCGGTGTGGTGGGTTTTTGGCGGGCGTGATCAGCCGAGGGTGAGGACGAGCTTGCCCCTGACATGCCCGGCGTCGCTGACCTGCTGGGCCGTGGCGGCCTGGTCGAGCGGGTAGGCGGTGACGGTGGTGACGACCTTGCCGGTCGCGGCGTCCCGCGCCAGGGCGGCCAGGCGGGCGGCCGAGCGCTCCTGGGGACCGTTGGCGAAGGTGATGCCGAGCTGGTGCGCGCGGAAGTCGGCGATGGTGACAATGCGCTCGGTGCCGCCGCGCAGGGTGATGGAGTCCTCCAGGGCTCCCTTCCCGGCCAGGTCGAACACCGCGTCCACGCCGTCGGGGGCGAGTGCCCGGACCCGGTCGACCAGGCCCTCGCCGTACAGGGTCGCGGTGGCGCCGAGCGAGGCGAGATATTCCTGATTGGCGGGGCCGGCGGTGCCGATCACACGCGCTCCTCGGGCCATGGCGAGCTGGACCGCCAGGGTGCCGACCGCTCCGGCCGCGCCGTGCATCAGTACGGTCTCCCCGGCGGCGACGCCGAGCAGGTTCAGGACCCGCTCGGCCGTCTCGCCCGCCACCGGCAGCGCGACCGCGTGCTGCCAGTCGAGGCCGGCGGGCTTGGGGGCCACGGTGGTGGCCAGCGCGTACTGGGCGTACGAGCCGGTGTCCGACCAGCCCAGCACCTCATCGCCCACCCTCACGTCCTGCACGCCCTCACCCAGAGCGTCCACCACTCCGGCGAGCTCGTGACCGGGGACGGAGGGGAGCAGCGTGGGGAACACGGCCTCCAGCATCCCGGAGCGGATCTTGCCGTCCAGCGCGTTCAGACCGGCCGCCTTCACACGGACCCTGACCTGGCCGGGGCCGGGCTGCGGGACCTCGATGTCGGCCGCGTGCAGCACGTCCGGGCCTCCGAAACGGTCGAACAGGATGGCTTTCATGACGACTCCTCTCGTGTCACCACACACTTAGGTGGCTAGACACATAATCAACGTAACAGCAAACATGTGGCTAGCCAAGTATTTGCTCTCGCTGGACGCTCGGCAGCGTGCTCCTGAGCCACCCAGACAGCACCGCAGGTCGCCGCCGGCGGGTCCGCGAGCAGACCGCGCGGGCCAAGGCCGCCGCGATGACCAAGCAGGCCTTGGACGCGCTGGAGGGCCTGAACGAGGAAGCCAGCGCGGTCGAGGTCGCCAAAAAGCTGGAAGGCAGGGCTTCGCCCGTGCTGCTGGCGCTGACTGAGGGCTGATGGTCCAGCGAACGGCCCGGCGTCGCTCACCACGGCGGTGGAGAAGTTCGGCGGCTTCGACGCCCGGTACTCCAGATCGAGAGGGCTCCGCGCACCACAGCGACCACTGGGAGGTGCTGCTCCACCGCCACCCGAAGGCCGACCGGCCGGTGATGTTCGACCACAGCGGACCCGGAAGGCCGAGGACCCGACCCGATGCCGTCTGGGCGGACCGCGCATACTCATCCCGCGCGATCCGGAGTCACCTGCGCCGACGCGGAATCCGCGCTGTCATCCCCCGGCCCTCCGACCCGATCGGTCATCGCCTGCGGCCAGGCCGCGCCGGAGGCCGACCACCCGCCTTCGACGCCGAGGCGCACAAGCAGCGCAACGCGGTCGAGCGATGCATCAACCGGCTCAAGCAATGGCGCGGCCTCGCCATGCGAACCGACAAGCTCGCCATCGCCTACCAGGCCGCACTCCACCTCGCCGCCATCCTCATCTGGGCCCGCAGGTGACCCACGTGAGAAGCTCTAGGACTGATCGCCGAGGGCGTGTTCTTTGAGGAACGCACCCGCGTGGGCGGCTGCTTCCTCTGCGGTCGCGTACGGCGCCCCATCGGCGGCCGTGCCGGATGCCCCATCAGCGCCTCGACCGGTCCAGCCCCAACCACCGGAAGGCGACTGCACCAGCTCAGCAGTCCCTCCGAACAGCGCAAGCGTGCTCTTGCCCGCTGTCACGGGTGCTGGGCGGCTGACGGCATCGGGCCATTTCTTACGGGCACCCTGCCGGGTGATGCCCCAGACGGCTCCCAACTGCTCATAGCTCGCGCCGTAGGAGCCGGCGGTCGCTGCCGCCCGCTCCGTGAGCCGCTTGACCTCGCCATCCAGCACCTTCCACGCGGCCAGGACGGACAGCGCCACGTCGACCGGACTCGCGTCCCACATACGGTCGGCTGGCAACCCGGTCTCCCGGGAGCGGATGGCCGAGGCCAGGGGGTTCAAGGCGTCGTACAGGGCCTTGTCGAGCTCTGCCTGCTCTTCTGGGGTGATCTCAGAGGCCGTCATACGACAACCATAGTTGTCGAAAGCGCCCACGTAAACCAAAGTTTCCACATTGCCGGTTGTCACCACATCAAAGAGACAGGCGCAAAGTGCGCGCCTTCATCCCCGACCGGGACGACAAGGGCCCGAAGGTGGGTGTTTCCTTCGCCACGCAGAACCGGCAGAAGGTCATCCGCCACCGCACAACACCCGCGTGGACGTCGACTTCGGCTTGCTCGGTGCTGACGACGTGCCGGCAATGCCCGACAGGAAACCAGGCCGCCCGTCCGCGGCCTCGCCGCCGGGGCCTACCAGCCGGCGCTCGTCGGCACCATGTACGACGGCGACAAGCTGCTCAAGCAGTCGGCGGGACGGGCGTTCAGCGTGAACCTGCCTCGGGAGACCAGGCCCTACCGCGTGGTCGCCCAGGCGACCCGTCCCGGTGACGTCTGGCGGTACTCGACGAAGGTCCGCACCGAATACGGGTTCACCCACCACCCGAACGCGGCGGACGACTACGCCCGTTACGACCTGAAGCTGCTCAACCTGCTCTTCGACGTCCCCACGGATCTGCAGGGCAACGCGGCGGCGGGCCGGGCGCTGACCGTCGGGCTCGGGGCGGAGACCGGGGACTGGATCGCCGGTGAGCAGTTCAAGGGCGACACGGCGACGCTGTCCGTGTCGTACGACGACGGCCGGACCAGGAAGGAGGTGCCGTTGACGAAGACGGCCGACGGCCGCTGGGCGGCGAAGTTCGCCACCCCGGACACCCCCGCCTCGTTCGTCTCGCTGCGCGCGTCCGCCCAGGGCCCCGACGGCCTGAGCGTCAGCCAGGAGATCATCCGGGCGTTCGGCCTGAAGTAGCTCCGGACGGTGCACAGGAGAGCGGCCCCCGCCCCCGCGGCGGGGGACCGCTCGTACTGTCAC
>NZ_JBSGZJ010000029.1:0-33550 GCF_053610925.1 Streptomyces sp. NPDC054847
GACCTTGTGGGTCCGGGGCCCGCCCCGTCACGTCAGCCGGCCCGGCAGGGCCGTTACGCGTCCTTCGACAGGTTCGGACCGGTGCCACCGGCCGCCTGCTCGATCGGCGGGACGTCGGGCAGAGCCGACTTCTCCTCGCCGCGGAAGGTGAACTTCTTCTCCTCACCCTCGCCCTCGGTGTCCACGACCACGATGTGACCGGGGCGCAGCTCGCCGAAGAGGATCTTCTCCGACAGGATGTCCTCGATCTCGCGCTGGATCGTCCGGCGCAGCGGCCGGGCGCCCAGGACGGGGTCGTAGCCCTTCTTGGCGAGGAGCGACTTGGCCGTGGCGCTGAGCTCGATGCCCATGTCGCGGTCCTTCAGACGCTCGTCCACCTTGGCGATCATGAGGTCGACGATCTGGATGATGTCTTCCTCGGTGAGCTGGTGGAAGACGACCGTGTCGTCGACACGGTTGAGGAACTCGGGCCGGAAGTGCTGCTTCAGCTCTTCGTTGACCTTGACCTTCATCCGGTCGTAGTTCGACTTGACGTCGCCCTGGGCGGCGAAGCCCAGGTTGAAGCCCTTGGAGATGTCCCGGGTCCCGAGATTGGTCGTCATGATGATGACCGTGTTCTTGAAGTCCACGACGCGGCCCTGGGAGTCGGTCAGACGACCGTCCTCCAGGATCTGCAGAAGGGAATTGAAGATATCGGGGTGGGCCTTCTCGACCTCGTCGAAGAGGACGACGGAGAACGGCTTCCGGCGGACCTTCTCGGTGAGCTGGCCGCCCTCTTCGTAGCCCACGTATCCGGGGGGCGAACCGAAGAGACGGGAAACCGTGTGCTTCTCGCTGAACTCCGACATGTCGAGGGAGATCAGCGCGTCCTCGTCACCGAAGAGGAATTCGGCGAGCGTCTTGGAGAGCTCGGTCTTACCCACACCGGACGGGCCGGCGAAGATGAACGAGCCACCGGGGCGCTTCGGGTCCTTCAGACCGGCTCGCGTACGGCGGATGGCCTGCGAGAGGGCCTTGATGGCGTCCTTCTGCCCGATGACGCGCTTGTGGAGCTCGTCCTCCATGCGCAGCAGACGCGAGGACTCCTCCTCGGTCAGCTTGAAGACCGGGATGCCGGTGGCGGTCGCGAGGACCTCGGCGATCAGCTCGCCGTCGACCTCGGCGACGACGTCCATGTCGCCGGCCTTCCACTCCTTCTCCCGCTTGGCCTTCGCCGCCAGCAGCTGCTTCTCCTTGTCGCGGAGCGAAGCTGCCTTCTCGAAGTCCTGGGAGTCGATCGCGGACTCCTTGTCGCGGCGGACACCGGCGATCTTCTCGTCGAACTCGCGCAGGTCCGGCGGCGCGGTCATCCGGCGGATGCGCATCCGGGAGCCGGCCTCGTCGATCAGGTCGATCGCCTTGTCCGGCAGGAAGCGGTCCGAGATGTACCGGTCGGCCAGGGTGGCGGCCTGGACCAGCGCCTCGTCCGTGATGGAGACCCTGTGGTGGGCCTCGTAACGGTCGCGCAGACCCTTGAGGATCTCGATGGTGTGCGGCAGCGACGGCTCCGCGACCTGGATGGGCTGGAAGCGGCGCTCGAGCGCTGCGTCCTTCTCCAGGTGCTTGCGGTACTCGTCGAGCGTGGTGGCGCCGATGGTCTGCAGCTCGCCTCGCGCCAGCATCGGCTTGAGGATGCTCGCGGCGTCGATCGCGCCCTCGGCGGCGCCCGCACCCACCAGGGTGTGGAGCTCGTCGATGAACAGGATGATGTCGCCGCGGGTGCGGATCTCCTTGAGGACCTTCTTCAGGCGCTCCTCGAAGTCACCGCGGTAGCGGGAGCCGGCGACCAGCGCGCCGAGGTCCAGGGTGTAGAGGTGCTTGTCCTTGAGGGTCTCGGGCACCTCGCCCTTGACGATGGCCTGCGCCAGGCCCTCGACGACCGCCGTCTTACCGACGCCGGGCTCGCCGATGAGGACCGGGTTGTTCTTGGTACGGCGGGACAGCACCTGCATGACCCGCTCGATCTCCTTCTCGCGCCCGATGACCGGGTCGAGCTTGGACTCACGAGCGGCCTGGGTGAGGTTCCGGCCGAACTGGTCGAGGACGAGGGAGGTCGAAGGAGTGCCCTCGGCCGGGCCGCCTGCCGTGGCGGCCTCCTTGCCCTGGTATCCGGAGAGCAGCTGGATGACCTGCTGCCGCACCCGGTTGAGATCGGCGCCCAGCTTCACGAGGACCTGGGCGGCGACGCCCTCGCCCTCGCGGATCAGGCCGAGCAGGATGTGCTCGGTGCCGATGTAGTTGTGGCCCAGCTGAAGAGCCTCGCGGAGCGACAGCTCCAGGACCTTCTTGGCACGGGGCGTGAAGGGGATGTGACCGGACGGGGCCTGCTGGCCCTGGCCGATGATCTCCTCCACCTGCTGGCGGACCGCCTCGAGCGAAATCCCGAGGCTCTCCAGGGCCTTAGCGGCGACACCCTCACCCTCGTGGATAAGGCCCAGGAGGATGTGCTCGGTGCCGATGTAGTTGTGGTTGAGCATCCGGGCTTCTTCCTGAGCCAGGACGACAACCCGCCGCGCGCGGTCGGTGAACCTCTCGAACATCGTTAATCGCTCCTCAGAGCGGTCAGGCAGTAAGGGGTCGGTCCCCTCCCTGTCCTTCCGCAGCTTAGTCCCGCAAGCGGGGACCGCTCATTCCAACTGCCGACACCCGTCTGTGGCCTCCTGACCCCTGAACGCCGACAACTGCTCCAACCCGATGGTGCGAGACGATGTTCCCGCAGGCCAGGCAGTTACCCCCACCGCCACTACGCCGATGGCGAACGTGAGACTGCCCTGCGAGCGTGTCGCCCCTCCCCACTAGGAATGTCTTACCCGCTGCCACCGACAGTCCATGCAGCGTGCACCCCGTCCCTCAGCTACGGGCGAACAACCTTGCGCCGTTCCGTGCGCGTGCGCGCCCCCGACTTCGACACGTTGAGCAATGACTCCGACACACCGCGTAACCATCCTCGTGGCTGCGGAGTTTGCGGAACATGCCCTTCACCGTGCCGTCCCCCCGCGCGCCCTTCGAGGGCGGCGCCGCGCAGTGGTACCGCAGCGAACTCGGCTGGGTGGCGACGGGGGGCAGTCCCGTGCTGCTCACGACGGGGGTGCGGTTCGATGTGCTCGACCTGCCGGCGGACGCCGGAGCGGCGGTGCTCCGCCGGGTCGCCCGCACCGGGCCGGTCGCGCTCATGGGGCAGAGAATGCGGCTGCTGGTCGCTCCGGGAAGCGCGGAGGAGCTGCCGGGGCTGCTCGACTGGCTGGAATGGGGCGGTGTCGATCTGGACCTGACCGCCCTCGGCACGGGCGGAGCGATGACCGCCCCGCCGCCGCCCGGGCGTCCTGGTACCGGTCGGGCCGCCATGTGGCTGCGGCCCCCCGCGCCGGGGCGCGAGGCACAGCTGCCCGCTCTCGCCGGCCTCGGGGGCAGTGGGGATGCCCCCGATCTCGTACGGCTGGTGGACACGGCGGCCACCGAGTGCCACCGCGCCCGGCTGACGCGTACGGCGCGTACGAATACGCGACGGGCGACGAGTCAGCCGTTGGCCTTCTCGTAAGCCTCACGGACCGTCGCGGGGACACGGCCGCGGTCGTTGACCTCGAAGCCGTTCGCCTTCGCCCAGGCGCGGATCTCGGCGGTGTCCTTGTTGCCGCCCGTCGTCGCACGGCCCTTGCCACGCCCGGTCGCCGCACGGCCACCGGTACGCCGGCCGTTCTTCGTGTACGGCTCGAGCAGACCCCGGAGCTTGTCCGCATTGGCGGTGGTGAGGTCGATCTCGTAGGTCTTGCCGTCCAGTGCGAACGTCACCGTCTCGTCCGCCTCGCCGCCGTCGAGGTCGTCGACAAGAAGGACCTGAACCTTCTGTGCCACCGGGATTTCCTTTCATCGAAAATGCAGTACGCGGAAAGGAAACCGCTTTTCCTTGGAAAACACAAACCCTTGACAGAGGTTCAGAACCGCGAGAACGCGGGAAACGTGCGCGATTCGGACATAGGGATCCGGGGCTCTAGTGGCGATCACAGGTGCAGAAGCATCCGACTGTTGCCCAAGGTGTTCGGCTTCACTCGTTCGAGACCCAGGAACTCGGCGACACCCTCGTCATAGGAACGCAGGAGCTCGGCGTAGACATCGGTGTCGACGGGCGTCTGAGTCTCCCCGATCTCGACGAAGCCGTGCTTACCGAAGAAGTCCACTTCGAAGGTGAGGCAGAAAACTCTGCGCACTCCCAGCCTGCGCGCGGTGGCCACCAGCTTCTCGAGAACCTGGTGTCCGATGCCGTGGCCCTTGAAGGCCGGGTCGACGGCGAGAGTGCGCACTTCCGCGAGGTCCTCCCACATGACGTGGAGAGCGCCGCAGCCGACGACCAGGCCGTCCTCGTCGCGTTCGGCGACCCAGAACTCCTGGATGGCTTCGTAAAGAGTCACCGTCGCTTTGTCGAGCAGGATGCCTTCACCGACGTACGGGTCCACGAGTCGGCGCACGTCCGGCACATCGCCGGTCCTCGCGCGCCGGACGGTGAAGGCATTTGCTGCGGCATAAGGCATGGACCCGACGCTATCGCTCCGCTGCTCCGGGGTCCTCGGCGGCCTCGTTGCCCTGAACGAGACGCACGGCGGCTTGCAGCGACTCGCGCTGCTCGGGGGACATCATGCCGAAGAAGGCGACAAGAGCCGCCGCGGGGTTGTCGCTCTTGGACCAGGCTTCGTTCATCAGTGCGGCCGCGTAGGCGGCGCGGGTGGAGACCGCTCTATATCGATAGGCCCGGCCCTCGACTTCCCGGCGGACCCAGCCCTTCTGATGGAGATTGTCCATTACCGTCATGACGGTGGTGTAGGCGATGGACCGTTCCTTCTGGAGGTCTTCCAGGACTTCCCTGACCGTCACCGGCCGGTTCCATTGCCAGATGCGTGTCATGACGGCGTCTTCGAGCTCTCCCAATTGGCGGGGCACACCACCACCATAGTGGGAGATCCGGGATCAACTGCCCTTTGACGTGACAAAAAGGACGCACGGCGGGAATTCCACCGTGCGTCCTCGGCCGTCGGGGACGGCCCTCAGTTGTCGCGTCCGGTCTGCGGACCGGACTCCGTCCGGGCCAGCGCCGCGTCCACGGCGGCGTCCTCCTTGGCCTTGTTCGGACCGCCCTGGCTCTTGACGATCGTCACGACCAGACCAATGAAGAACACGGCCATCACCACGGGAGGCACAAGCGCGGAAACGTAGTCCATGCCGTCCAGGGTAACTAGCCGACGGCCCACTGCTCCGGCGGGGGCACAGGCTTACGGCGCGGCGGGAACACCTCGGAGGGCTTGGGCACGGGGCGCTCGTCCGGCGCGGGCGGCTTCGGCTGAGGCTGCGGTTGCGGCCTGGGTTTCGGCGCGTCGGCGGCACGGCCGCCGGGGAGCGCGAGGAGCCGGGCACGTCGGGGCGCCTGGGCGGGCGCCGGGACGTGGACGACGCGGCCGGCGAGCCGGTCGCGCACCGACTGCTCCGCCAGGCCCTGACAGCGCCGCAGCACGGCCGCGGCGGCCGGATTGCCGCGCAGGGCGCGCAGAGCCGCCAGATCGTCCGGGCGGGGGTCGTAACCGGCGGCGAGGGCGTCCTGGAGGCGCTCCAGGTAGCTGGTGGCCGTGCCGGGCAGGGCGTCGCGGTAGCGGGCGAGGTCGGCGACGAGGAACGCACGCAGCCGGCCTGCCTCGCGGACCGCCTCGTCGACGGAGTCGGCCAGGCGCAGACATTCCCGGACGTCGTCGTCGGCCAAGGGGACGGGGTGAAGGGCGACGGCGAGGGCGCGTCGGAGCACACGCAGCTCGTCCGCACCGAACGCCATGCCGCCACGGGATCCGTATGGCGTGGGCATGTCCCGACAGTACGTCCTAATTGCCCAAAATCCGCTTAACGCCCGCCCGTGGGCGCGGCGTGGCTCAACGCGGTCCGGGGGGGGCCGGGCGCTGCCTGGCCGCACCCCCGGATCACGTCGCCGCGTCCCCGCCCTCCGGTTCAGGCCCGGCGGCGGCGCAGGAGCAGAGCGGCTCCCAGAGCCACGGCCACGGCCGACGCCGTACCGATCAGCACGACCGCGGAGGTACCGGTGGAGGCCAGCTTCCCGTTCGGCGATCCCGCCGCGGCGGAAGGACCGGCGCCGGTCGCCGGCGCGGCCGAGGCGCTCGGGCTCGGGTTCGGGCCCGGCGAGGCGCTCGGCGCCGGAGACGGGCTCGCCGAGGGAGACGCGTCACCGGTCACCTCGAGCCTCACCGGAACGGTGTTGTTCGACAGGTCCGGGTCGTTCACGCCGTCCGGCAGCACCAGCGTCAGAGTGCCCGGCCTGCCCTGCTCGGGCTTGCGGTCGATGTGCACCCGCAGGACGTTGGAGTAGTTGTTCAGCCCGCAGCGGATCGGCTCGTCCGCGGAGCGCCCCGCGTCGCAATAGCCGATTTCCGAAGGATGGCTGCCCGGTTCGGGCGTAGCGAGGGACACCCCTTCGGGGAGGGTCACCACAGCCTGACGCACATACGTGTTGCCGGCGTTGTCGGGCCCCAGGTTGCGGGCGACCGGCAGTTCGACCTCCGCGTAGCTGCCGACCGCACCCTCGAGGGTCACCCCGGAGGCATCGCCCGGTGTATCGCCGTCCCGGAACGACCAGTCGGTCGTCCACTCGCCCTCCGTCACGAACGGCAGTTGGCCGCCCCCCGGGCTCAGCGTCCCGATGTCCACGGGCTTCAGACCGAGCACACGGCCGTTCCCCCTCGGTTCACGACGGTAGTCCGTGTATTCGAGCAGGTTCCCGACCGGACGGACGCTGTAGCCGTAGGCCCCCTTCACGCGGCGCTTCGTCTCGGTGACCGCATCGAAGTCGCCGTCCGTCTCGTACGCCGTGCCCGGCATCAGCGGCCCGGGGAACTCGCAGTGGGCCACGGCCTTTCCGTAGTGGCAGTTGCTGTACCTCTCCCCCGTGAAGTCGAGCGCGTCGCCCACCGCGACTCTCATCACCACGCCGGTCGGCATCTCCACCTGGCCGGCATTGCCGAAGGCAGGGGTGATGGCGGGCAGCGAACCCCGCTCCGATTCCGGCACCGTGTACGGGGCATGGGCCCGGTAGACCGGCTGGTGCTCTCCGATGAACACCCGGGTCGACCTGGTCAGCGTGCCGGCGTTGTCACTGGTGACCGTGACCTTGATCGGTCCGGCCTCGCCGATCTCCGCTCCCGCGACCGCCTTGATCCTGAACGGCGTCACATAGGTGCGCTCGTAGAAGTCCCCCTGTGGACAGGTGACTACATGGTCCTGCCGTGTGCAGCGGTGTCCGAGGCCGGAGAGGGTGACCTTGCCCTTGAGGGCGGACGCGTCGTAGACGGCCACCACGTTCTTCGCGTCGCGCTCCTCGCCGCCTCCCGGCTGCCGCACGGCGAGGATCGTCTGGAAACGGTTGTTGACGTCGGTGCCGTCGGGCCGCGCGAAGTAGGACTCCTGCGCGTCCATTTCGATCAGCGTGACGTCGTTCGCGGCCTGGGCGGCCTGGGCCGGAGCGCCCAGGGCCGTGCCGAACAAGGCCGTCGTCGCCAGAGCCGCCAGCAGGCCGGCCTTGCGTCCGCTCATGTTGTGTCTACCCCCTCCACGGGCGGACCGGTGCACCGCCCGCGGAGCAAGACCCCTGCCGGGCAGGAAGGGTTGTACGTTCACCCGCAGGCCGCCCGGACGTCACCGGGCGGGCCTCACATGCGGGAGACGTTGCGCTCGTACACCAGCCGCAGTCCGATCAGCGTCAGCCACGGCTCGTGCTCGTCGATCGCCGTCGCCTCGCCGAGGATTATCGGGGCGAGACCGCCCGTCGCGATCACCGTCACGTCGTCCGGGTCCTCCGCCAGCTCGCGCTTCATCCGCTGGACGACACCGTCGACCTGGCCGGCGAAGCCGTAGACGATGCCGGACTGCATGGCCTCCACGGTGTTCTTGCCGATCACGCTCCGCGGGCGGGCAAGCTCGATCTTGCGCAGCTGCGCGCCCTTGACGCCGAGCGCCTCGACGGAGATCTCTATGCCCGGAGCGATCACACCGCCGGCGTACTCGCCCCGTGCGCTGACCGCGTCGAACGTCGTCGCCGTACCGAAGTCGACGACGATCGCGGGGCCGCCGTAGAGGTCCACCGCGGCGACCGCGTTGATGATGCGGTCCGCGCCGACCTCCTTCGGGTTGTCCATCAGGATCGGCACGCCGGTCTTGATGCCCGGCTCCACCAGGACCGCCGGGACGTCGCCGTAGTAACGGCGGGTCACCTCGCGGAGCTCGTGCAGCACGGAAGGGACCGTGGAGCAGATCGCGATGCCCTCGATGCCGTCGCCTAGTTCGTCGCCGAGCAGCGGGTGCATGCCCATCAGGCCCTGGAGCAGGACGGCGAGCTCGTCGGCGGTGCGCCGGGAGTCGGTGGAGATGCGCCAGTGCTCGACGATCTCCTCCCCGTCGAAGAGGCCCAGGACGGTGTGGGTGTTGCCGACGTCGATGGTGAGCAGCATCAGCTCTCGACCTCGCGGAGGTCGAGGCCGATGTCGAGGATCGGCGAGGAGTGCGTGAGGGCGCCCACGGCGAGGTAGTCGACGCCGGTCTCGGCGTACGCGCGGGCGTTGTCGAGCGTGAGCCGGCCGGAGGACTCCAGGACCGCGCGGCCCGCGACGACTGTGACGGCCTCCGCCGTCGCGGCCGGGGAGAAGTTGTCGAGCAGGATCAGGTCGGCGCCCGCGTCCAGGACCTCGCGCACCTGGTCGAGGGTGTCCACCTCGACCTCGATCGGGAGGTCCGGGAAGCGGTCCCGCACGGCCTTGAAGGCCGCCGCGACGCCGCCGGCCGCGATCACGTGGTTGTCCTTGACCAGCGCGGCGTCGGACAGCGACATGCGGTGGTTGACGCCGCCGCCGCAGCGCACCGCGTACTTCTCCAGGGCCCGCAGGCCGGGCGTGGTCTTGCGGGTGTCGCGGACCTTCGCCCTGGTGCCCTCGAGGGCGTCGGCCCAGGCGCGGGTGGCCGTGGCGATGCCGGAGAGACGGCACAGGATGTTGAGTGCGCTGCGCTCGCCGGTCAGCAGGTCGCGGGTGCCCGCGGTGACGGAGAGGAGCTTCTGGCCCGCCTCGACGCGGTCGCCGTCCTCGACGTGCCGCTCCACCTCGAACTCGGTGGTGCAGACGATCGACAGGATCGCCTCCGCGACCCGCAGACCGGCGACCGTGCCCGCCTCCCGGGCGGTGAAGTCGCCGGTCGCGACGGCGTCCTGGGGGACGGTCGCGACGCTCGTCACGTCGACGCCGCCGTCCAGGTCCTCCTCGATGGCCAGGTGCGCGATGTCCTCGACCTGGACGGGGTCGAGCCCGGCCTCGGCGAGGAGCGTGGCGAGCGCCGGGTCCAGACCGCACTCGTAGACCTCTTCGGCGCAGCCGCAGTCGTCCCCGCAGCCGCCGCCGGCCGCGGCGCCGATCTGGATCAGCGGTACGTCCACGGGGCTCGGGCGTTCATCGGGCGTGCTCACGGTTACGGCTCCCTGGGTGCGTCGGGGACGGACAAGGTATCGGTGGACGGGAAGGCTGTCCCGTCGGTGTGCCGGACGACGAGCCGGCGGTCCGGCGCGAGCCGTACGACGAGATGGCGGCGCCACTCGGCGTCGTCGCGCTCCGGACGGTCCTCGCGCCAGTGGCAGCCGCGGGTCTCCTCGCGCTCCAGGGCGGCCGCGGTCAGCACGCGGGCCACGCACAGGAGGTTCGAGGTCTCCCACGACTCGACGCCGGGCTCCGCCGTCTTCCCGGAGCCTTCGCGCTCCTGCACGGCGGTCACGTACACCGACTCGAGGGCGGCGGCCGCGGCGGCGAGCGACGCCGCCGAGCGCAGCACGCCCGCGCCGTGGGACATGATCCGCTGGATCTCCGCGCGCTCCTCCGGGGCGATGAGCGGCAGCAGGGAGGGCTCACGCGGCGCGGCGGGCGGGACGGCCGGCCAGGGCCGCCTGGCGGCGATGTCGGCGGCGATGCGCTCCGCGAAGACGAGCCCCTCGAGCAGCGAGTTGGACGCGAGGCGGTTGGCGCCGTGGACACCGGTGCAGGCGACCTCGCCGCAGGCGTAGAGACCGGGGACGGTGGTGCGGCCCTGCAGGTCCGTGCGTACGCCGCCGGACGCGTAGTGGGCGGCGGGAGCGACCGGGATCGGCTCGGTCACCGGGTCGAAGCCATGGGCCCGGCAGGCGGCGAGGATCGTGGGGAAGCGCTGCTCCCACATCTCGGCGCCGAAGTGGCGGGCGTCCAGGAGCATGTGGTCGGCGCCCTGCTCCTGCATGCGGCGCATGATGCCCTTGGCGACGATGTCGCGCGGGGCGAGCTCGGCCAGTTCGTGCTGTCCGACCATGAAGCGGACGCCGTCCGCGTCGACCAGGTGGGCGCCCTCGCCGCGTACCGCCTCGGAGACCAGCGGCTGCTGGCCCTCGCTGTCCCGGCCGAGGAACAGCACCGTCGGGTGGAACTGCACGAACTCGACGTCCGAGACCTCCGCGCCCGCGCGGAGCGCGAGCGCCACACCGTCGCCGGTGGAGACGGCGGGGTTGGTGGTCGCGGAGAAGACCTGGCCCATGCCGCCGGTAGCGAGCACGACCGTCGGGGCGTGGACCGCGCCCACGCCGTCGTGCTGGCCCTCACCCATGACGTGCAGCGTGATGCCCGCCGTCCGCCCGTCCGCGTCGGTGAGCAGGTCGAGGACCAGGGCGTTCTCGATGGTCCGCAGCCCCTGGTCGCGGACCGCGTCGACCAAGGCGCGGGAGATCTCGGCGCCGGTCGCGTCGCCACCGGCGTGCGCGATACGGCGCCGGTGGTGGCCGCCCTCACGGGTCAGCTCGATCTCGCCGGACGCCGGGTCGGTGTCGAAGTGCGCGCCGGTGGCGATCAGCCGGCGCACGGCGTCGGGCCCCTCGGTGACGAGGGCCCGCACCGCCGCCTCGTCACACAGGCCGGCACCCGCCACCAACGTGTCTTCCAGGTGCTGTTCCGGGGTGTCGCCGTCGCCGAGCGCCGCGGCGATACCGCCCTGCGCCCAGCGCGTGGAACCGTCGTCGAGGCGGGCCTTGGTGACGACGACCGTGTCCAGACCGGCCGCCGCGCAGCGCAGTGCCGCCGTGAGCCCGGCGACACCCGAGCCGACCACGACGACATCCGCGTCGATGGCCCACCCCGGGGCGGGGGCGGTCAGCCGTATTCCGGTCACTTGGCGGCTCCGTCGTTCAGGGCGGTCCCGGGATGCGCGGTCCCGAAGTCCAGCGGGATGTTGTCGATGAGGCGGGTCGAGCCGACCTTGGCCGCGACGGCGAGGACCGCCTCGCCCCTGTGGTCGTCGGGCACCTCCTCGAAAGTCGCCGGGTCGACGAGTGCCACATAGTCGAGCGCCAGCGGCGGCTTGGCCTTCGCCGCCTCGTCCAGGACGGTCCGGGCCGCGGCCCGGACGGCGTCGGCGCCGACGGGCGGCCATGCCTGGGCCACCGCGTGCGCGTCCGCCGCCGCGCGGGCCTCGCCGAGCTTGGAGAGCGCGGCGGCGCGGGTGGGCGCGGCCGGCACCGCTTCGGCCCTCGCGTGCAGTGCCTGCTGGGCGGCGAGCCGGTCGGCCGCCGCGAACAGGGCGCGGGAGAGGGCCAGGGCGGTGTGTCGCTCGCCGGCGGACAGGTAGCGGTTGCGGCTGGAGAGGGCGAGGCCGTCGTCCTCGCGGACGGTGGGCACGCCGACGATCTCGACCGGGAAGTTCAGGTCGCGCACCATCCGGCGGATCAGGGCCAGCTGCTGGGCGTCCTTCTGCCCGAACAACGCCACATCCGGGCCGGTGAGATGCAGCAGCTTGGCGACGACGGTGAGCATGCCGTCGAAGTGGCCGGGGCGGGTCCGGCCTTCGAGACGCTCCCCCATGGGGCCTGCCGTGATGCGGACCTGCGGCTGCCCACCCGGGTAGACCTCGTCGACGGACGGGGCGAACACCACGTCGGCGCCCGCCTCTTCGGCGGTCCGGAGGTCGGCGTCGAGGGTGCGGGGGTAACGGTCGAGGTCCTCGCCCGCGCCGAACTGGAGGGGGTTGACGAAGACCGTGACGATGACGAAGCCCTTGGGGCCGACGCGCTCACGGGCGGTACGGATCAGGGAGGCGTGTCCCTGATGGAGGGCGCCCATGGTCATCACGACGGCGGTGCGGCCGGGGACGGCGTGGTGCTCCACCACGTACCGCAGGTCCTCCCTCGTCGGTACGAGCTCGAAGGCGCGGCTCATCGCAGGTCCCCCTCGGCCAGCACGCCCAGCAGGTCCTCCGCGAGCTCCGGCTTGAGCATGCCGTGCGCGAGGGCGCGATCGGCGGTCGTACGGGCCATCGCCAGATAGCCGGCGACGGCGGCGGGAGCGTGTTTGCGCAGCTCGGCGACGTGCGCGGCGACGGTGCCCGCGTCGCCCCTGGCGACCGGCCCGGTCAGGGCGGCGTCACCGGAACGCAGGGCGTTGTCCAGCGCGGCGCCGAGAAGGGGGCCGAGCATCCGGTCGGGGGCGCCGACGCCCGCGGCGCGCAGCAGCTCCATCGACTGGGCGACCAGCGTGACGAGGTGGTTCGCGCCGAGTGCGAGGGCCGCGTGGTAGAGCGGGCGGTTCTGCTCCTCGATCCACTCGGGCTCGCCGCCCATCTCGATGACCAGCGCCTCCGCGGCCAGCCGCAGCTCCTCGGGCGCGGTCACGCCGAACGAGCAGCCGGCCAGCCGCTGCACGTCGACCGCCGTGCCGGTGAAGGTCATCGCGGGGTGCAGGGCCAGCGGCAGCGCCCCGGCCCGCAGCGCGGGCTCGAGCACCTTGGTGCCGTACCGGCCGGAGGTGTGCACGAGCAGCTGCCCGGGCCGTACGGCACCGGTCTCGACGAGACCCTCCACCAGGCCGGGGAGCGCGTCGTCGGGCACGGTCAGCAGTACCAGCTCCGCGCGGGCCAGCACGTCCGCGGGCGTCACCAGCGGGACGTCGGGGAGCATGGCGGCGGCACGGCGGACGGAGGCGTCGGAGACTCCCGACGCGGCGACCGGCCGGTGACCGGCGAGTTGCAGGGACGCGGCGAGCGCGGGCCCTACCCGGCCCGCTCCGACCACGCCGACGGTCAGCCGGGCGGGGCGGTCCCGCGGGTCGAGCGGTTCCTGTGGTGCTGTGGGATTCACGCGGCGGTGCCTTCCGTTCCAGTCCGCACGGGTACCGGACGATTTCTCGTCCACGATGCTACGCCAGCGTTTCCGGCACCCCGCAGTTGTCCACAGGCTGTGGGCGATGATCGGACCGTGACGGACACGAACGGAACGAACGAGTACGGCAAGCAGGCGGAGCCGGACGACCGGGACCACCGGACAGAACCGGATGTCCCGGACGCCGCGGACGGACCGAGCGGGCAGGACGGGCACGACGGGCGGGACACCCCGGACGCCGCGGACGCCTTGGACGCCTTGGACGAGCAGGACGCCCCGGACGAGCGGCGCCGCCGCCTCGCCGCATGGCGCGCGTCGGACCGTGTGCTGTCGCGCGTCTCCGCCGACCGGCGGATCGGCGAACGCCTCATGGCCCTGGCGGAGGCCGCGGGCGAGGTGCACGACCTGGACGACTGGACCGACGTGTACGGGAACGGGGTCGTCGCGGAGCTGGAGCGGCGTACGGCCTCGCTGCTCGGTTTCCCGGCCGCCGCGTTCTTCCCGACCGGCACGATGGCGCAGCAGGTGGCACTGCGCTGCTGGGCGGCGCGCACCGGGAACGCGACGGTCGCGCTGCACCCCCAGGCACATCCGGAGGTGCACGAACGCTCCGCCTTCTCCGTGGTGAGCGGGCTGCGCACGGTCCACCCCACGACGGAGCCCCGGCTGCCGACGGCCGACGAGGTGCGCGAGTGCGACGAGCCCTTCGGCGCACTGATGCTCGAACTGCCGCTGAGGGACGCCGGCTTCGTGCTGCCCACCTGGGAGGATCTGGTGGCCGTCGTGGAGGCGGCGCGGGAACGTGATGCGGTGGTGCACTTCGACGGCGCGCGCCTGTGGGAATGCGCCCCGCACTTCGGCCGCCCGCTCGACGAGATCGCGTCCCTGGCGGACAGCGTGTACGTGTCGTTCTACAAGTCCCTGGACGGCATGTCCGGGGCGGTGCTCGCCGGTCCGGCGCCGCTGATCGACGAGGCACGGGCCTGGCGGCACCGGTACGGGGGCCAGCTGTTCCAGCAGTACCCGGCAGCCCTGTCGGCGCTGCTGGGCCTCGAACGGGAGCTGCCCCGGCTGCCGTCGTACGTGGCCCACGCGAAGGTCGTCGCCGCGGCGCTCACGGACGCGCTGCGCGAGCCGGCCGTCCCCTGGGCGCGGATCCACCCGCCCGTTCCGCACACGCACCAGTTCCAGGTCTGGCTGCCGTACGACAAGGACGTGCTGAACGAGGCGGCGCTGACGCAGGCGGAGGAGACCGGCGTGACGCTCTTCCGCCGCTGGTTCTCCGAAGGCTGCCTGCCGGGCGTCTCGGTCACCGAGGTGACCGTCGCGTCCGAAGGCCTCGAGTGGACACCGCAGGACGTGGCAGAGGCGGCCTCGGAGTTCGCACGCCGCCTCCGGTAGCCGGCACCCACCTCCGCACCACCGCCCGGCGGGTGCGCGTCATGACCACCGGGCGGGCGCGCCGCGTGATCCCGGCGGACGCGCGTGACGACCGCCCGGGGCGGGCCGACCGGCTGGCCGCCGGTGGCCGGTGGCCGGTGGCCGACGAGACGCCCGGCAGGCATCGGCGGGTTGGCGCAGGCCCGCCGGTCATCGGCAGGGGGCCGGCACGGGCCCGGCGGGCATTGGTCCAGGCCCGCCAGGCCCGTGAGGCGTCCATGGGCCGTCGGCAGGACACCCGGCTGGGATTCGGTGGCGGCCAGCGCGGGGGCGGGCACCCGGCTGGCGGTCAGCCCGGCGGGGCGCCGGCCGAGGCCGGCGGGCGGGTGTCAGCAGGGCGAACGGTGGGCGTCGGCGGGCCGGGGGACGGCGCGGCGGGACGCGGGCACCGCGCGGAGACGGCGGTGGCCGCGTGTCTCGCGGAGCGTCCGCAGGTCGTGGTCGCCGGGGTGCGGCGGCGGCGCGGTGTCGGTCCGCGCGGCCCGGTACAGGTCGAGCATGTACTGCTGGATCGCGTTCATGGCTTCACGCTGCTCCCGTCGTCCGGCCCCCGTCGCGTCGATTGACGAGCCACGTCAAACGTGGCCGCGCCCGCCCCGGGACCCCGCACCATGGAGTCGTGAGCGTGACCATCGACATCACGGGGCTGGCCCCCGAGCGCATCGTCTTCGACATCTCCCCACTCGCCGAGCTGGGCGTGGCCCTCCACGCGCTCTCCGAGCCCGCGCACCACCCCGGGCTGCACGGCTGGGCCACGGCGACGGCCGCCGGGCTCAAGCCGGACCTCGCGGACCGGCTGCACGAGGCCGACTTCCTGTGGCGTTCGACGTTCTCGGACATCTTCCTGCCCTTCGCCGGGCTGCCGGTGGAGCCCGGACGCATCGGGGCGAGCCTCAAGGAGGAGCTGGACCTGCTCGACCGGCTCGACGACGAGCGGTTCGTGTCGTCGGCGCTCGAGTTCACCTGCGCCAGCACGTACTCGACCGGCGCCCCGTCCCCGCTCGTCGACGCCTCACGCCGGGCGCACGCGCTCGATCTGGCGGCCAACCGAGGGCCCCGCCAACTGGACTTCACCCGGCGGCTGCTGGCCGACCCGGCGTCCGTACGCGCCTGGCTGCGGCGGCTGTTCGAGGACTGCGACGACGCCTTCTTCGCGGACACCTGGGGACGCGTCTCGACGCAGCTCGCCGCCGACGCCCGCCACAAGACCGAGCTGATGCGACGCAAGGGCCTTGCGGAGGCGCTGCGCGCCGTCTCCCCGGCGCTGTCGCTCGACGAGGGCGGCACCGTGATCAGCGCCGACAAGCTCGCGGACGGGCGGACGACCGCCACCGACCCGGCCTTCGGCGCCGGGCTCACCCTGCTGCCGTCCAGCTTCGGCTGGCCGCACCTGATGGTGGTGCACGCGCCCGGCTGGCAGCCGGTGATCCAGTACCCGATCGGGGCGCCCGAACTGCCGGGCGCCGCCTCCGTGGAGCTGCTGAAACTCCGCATGGACGCGCTCGCCCATCCGATGCGGATGCGGCTGTCCCGCAACCTCGGCAGGGCCGCGTACACGACCAGCGAGCTCGCGGACTCCCTCGGCATCAGCGCACCCGAGGTCTCCCGCCATCTGGCCGTTCTGAAGAAGGCCAAGCTGATCTCCACCCGCAGGCGCGGCCGTTACGTGCTCCACCAGCTGGACGTGACGGCCGTAGCCCGGCTCGGCAGCGATTTCCTCGAGACGGTGCTGCGCTGACCGCGGGGCCGGCGCGCAGTCCGACGGCGCGTGGAGCCGTCGGCGGGCCGACCGGTCAGGCCGTCCCGCCGCCGGCCCGGACCAGCCCGGTCTCGTAGGCGAGCACCACCACCTGCACGCGGTCACGGAGGCCGAGCTTGGTCAGGATGCGGCCGACGTGCGTCTTGACGGTGGCCTCCGAGAGCACGAGGCGGCCGGCGATCTCCCCGTTGGAGAGGCCCTGGGCGACGAGCATCATCACTTCCCGCTCCCGCTCCGTCAGCCTGGCCAGCTCCTTCTGCCGCGGCTCCGGGCCGGCGCTCGGCAGCATCGGGGAGAAACGGTCCAGGAGCCGCCGCGTCGTCGACGGCGCCACGACCGCGTCACCGCTGTGCACGGAACGGATCGCGCCGAGCAGTTCGCCGGGCGGCACGTCCTTGAGCATGAAACCGCTGGCGCCGGCCTTCAGACCCGAGAAGGCGTACTCGTCGAGGTCGAAGGTGGTCAGGATCAGCACCTTGGGGGCGTCCGGCTCCGCGCAGATGCGCCGCGTCGCCTCCACCCCGTCGAGCCTCGGCATGCGTACGTCCATCAGCACGACGTCGACAGCGGTGGACCGCAGGTTCTCGATCGCCTCCGCGCCGTCCCCGGCCTCCGCGACGACCTCCATGTCCGGCTGGGCGGCGAGCACCATGCGGAAGCCGGTGCGCAGCAGCACCTGGTCGTCGACGAGCATCACGCGGATGGACATGTGGGTTCCGTCCCTCGGTTCTGTGGGCACTAGTGGGCGGGCTTGAGCGGCAGCAGCGCACTGATACGGAAGCCTCCGCCGGGCCGGGGTCCGGCGTCCAGGGTGCCGCCGACCATGCCGACGCGCTCCCGCATGCCGATGAGGCCGTGGCCGCGGCCGTCCGCGCCCCCGTCCTCGTACAGCTCGTGCGAGGCGCCGCGGCCGTCGTCCTCGACGAGCAGCCCGAGCCCGTCGTCGAAGTAGACGAGCCGCACGCTGGCGCCGGCGTCCGGGCCGCCGTGCTTACGGGTGTTGGTGAGTGCTTCCTGCACGATCCGGTAGGCGGTGAGCTCGACACCGCTGGGCAGCGTGCGCGGCGTCCCCTCGACCTTGAAGTCAACGGTCAGACCGGCCCGGCGGACGTGTTCGACCAGTTCCTCGATCTGCTTCACATCGGGCTGGGGAACGTACTCGCCGCTCTCCGGCCCGTCGCCGGTGCGCAGCACGCCGAGCAGCCGGCGCATCTCCGCGAGCGCCTGGCGGCCGGTGCTCGAGATGGTCTCGAGGGCCTGCTTGGCCTGGTCGGGCGCGGCGTCCATGACGTAGGCGGCGCCGTCGGCCTGCACGACCATCACGGACACGTTGTGGGCGACGACGTCGTGGAGCTCGCGGGCGATCCTGGCGCGCTCGGCCGCCACCGCGACCTTGGCCTGCGCCTCGCGTTCCTTCTCCAGGCGGGTGGCGCGCTCCTCGAGCTGGTCGAAGTAGGCGCGCCGGGTGCGTATGGAGTCGCCGAGCACCCAGGCCAGGACGAACGGCAGGCTCATGACGACGGTGATGAAGATCCGTTCGGAGACCGCGGACGCCTCCTCCGGCCAGCGGATCTGCGCCAGCGACGCCGCTGACAGACCGCCGGTCAGGGCCAGCCGCGAGGCCCACCGGGGCGAGCCGACCGCCGCGACGGTGTAGATGATGACCATCATCGCGAAGTCCGCGGGATTGACGCCGACGTCGAACACGAGCTGCGCGACGCCCGCCAGCGCGGCGAGGACCAGCATGTGTTCGGGCATCCGCCGGCGCATCGCCACGACCAGGCTCAGTGCCGTGACGATGACGGCGGCCGCGATGGTGCGGCCGGCGCCGTCCGGCACCTCGACCACCCACAGCATGGCGAATCCGAAGAGCGCGACGGCCCAGAAGGTGTCGACGCCCGTCGGGTGTCTGCGGATGAAGTCGTAGAGGCGCTGCACGTAACCCAGAGTAGGGAAGGCAGATAGGTGCAGGGGTCAACCGGAGGGGCGATCCGGGGAGCGGAGGCGTACTCCGCAAGGTGGAGACTGGTGCCCGTGACGTATGAGACCGGCGATTGGCGCGGCTGGCGGGAGGCGGCGGAGACCGCGCTCTACGGGCCTCGGGGGTTCTACCGGCGGCCGGAGGGTCCGGCGGGCCATTTCCGTACCTCCGTCCACGCGTCCGGGTTGTTCGCCGCCGCGGTGGCACGGCTGCTGACCTCGACGGCCGGGTCGTTGGGCCTCGCCGAGCCGGCGCTGATCGACGTGGGGGCGGGCCGCGGCGAACTGCTGACCGGGGTCCTCGCCGCGCTGCCGCCCGGCCTGCCGGTTCGCGCGTACGCGGTCGAGCGGGCGGACCGGCCAGCGGACCTCGACCCGCGGATCGAGTGGACCGCGGAGATCCCCGAGGGTCTGAACGGGCTGCTGTTCGCGAACGAGTGGCTCGACAACGTTCCCGTGGACGTGGCGGAGGTGGACGCGGACGGGGCGGTCCGCCGTGTGCTGGTCCGCGACGACGGCGACGAGCGGCTCGGTGACGAGGTCACCGGGGCGGACGCCGACTGGCTCGCCCGCTGGTGGCCGCTCGGCGAACCGGGAACGCGTGCGGAGATCGGCCGGCCCCGGGACGAGGCGTGGGCGGCTGCGGCAGGCTCCCTGGCATCGGGGCTCGCGGTCGCCGTGGACTACGCGCACACGGCAGGGGCCCGGCCGCCGTTCGGCACGCTGACCGGCTTCCGCGACGGCCGCGAGGTGCGCCCCGTGCCGGACGGAAGCTGTGACATCACGGCCCATGTGGCGCTGGACGCGTGCGCCGCGCCGGGGAGCGCCGAGCTGGTCGGCCAGCGGGAGGCGCTGCGGAGGCTGGGCGTGAACGGGGAGCGGCCGCCGCTCGCCCTCGCGTCGTCGGACCCCGCGGGCTATGTGCGTGCCCTGTCCCGGGCCGGGGAGGCGGCGGAGCTGACCGCGAAGGGCGGTCTCGGCGACTTCACCTGGCTCATGCAGAGGGTGGGGCGGCCTCTGAGAGACTGGTCGGCATGACGGAGACGACGGTCGGCATCGGCGGTGCGGCGGAGAACACCGACATGGTGCTCAACATCGGGCCCCAGCACCCTTCCACGCACGGCGTGCTGCGTCTTCGTCTGGTGCTCGACGGCGAGCGCATCCGGGAGGCCGAGCCGATCGTCGGCTATATGCACCGCGGTGCGGAGAAGCTCTTCGAGGCCCGCGACTACCGGCAGATCGTGGTGCTCGCCAACCGGCACGACTGGCTGTCCGCGTTCTCCAACGAGCTCGGTGTCGTCATGGCCGTGGAGCGGATGCTCGGCATGGAGGTCCCGGAGCGCGCGGTGTGGTCCCGTACGCTCCTCGCCGAGCTGAACCGGGTCCTCAACCACCTGATGTTCCTCGGCTCCTACCCCTTGGAGCTGGGCGGCATCACGCCGGTGTTCTACGCGTTCCGCGAGCGTGAAGAGCTGCAGACCGTGATGGAGGAGATCTCCGGCGGCAGGATGCACTACATGTTCAACCGGGTCGGCGGTCTCAAGGAGGACCTGCCCGCCGGCTGGCTCGGCCGCGCCCGGCACGCGGTCGCGGACGTCCGCTCCCGCATGGACGTGTACGACCGCCTCGTCCTCGGCAACGAGATCTTCCGCGGGCGGACGCGTGACGTGGGAGTGCTCTCCGCGGACGCCGTCCACGCTTTCGGCGTCAGCGGTCCGATCGCCCGCGCCTCCGGTGTGGACTTCGACCTGCGCCGGGACGAGCCCTACCTCGCCTACCCCGAACTGCAGGACACCCTCCGGGTGGTGACCCGGCAGGAGGGCGACTGCCTGGCCCGCTTCGAGGTGCTCCTCGAGCAGACGCACAACGCCCTGGACCTGGCGGACGCCTGCCTCGACCGGATCGCCGAACTGCCGCCGGGGCCGATCAACCAGCGGCTGCCGAAGGTCCTCAAGGCACCCGAGGGCCACACGTACGCCTGGACCGAGAACCCGCTCGGCATCAACGGCTACTACCTGGTCTCGAAGGGCGAGAAGACGCCCTACCGGCTCAAGCTCCGGTCGGCGTCCTACAACAACATCCAGGCGCTCACGGTGCTGCTGCCCGGGACGCTGGTCGCCGACATGGTCGCCATCCTCGGGTCGCTGTTCTTCGTCGTCGGCGACATCGACAAGTAGCGTCCGCCGCTTCAGGAGACGGCGTTGCGCAGTCCGGCGACGTCCAGCTGCTCCGTCTCGTCGTGCGCGGTCAGGTCGATGACCTTGCCGACCGCGCGGGGCCCGCTGACGCGCTGGGCGGCGAGGGCCTCTTCGCCCACGACGTCCGCCAGGTCCTCGTGCTGGACCGCTTCGATCGCCTTCTGCGTGCCCGGCGCCTCGATGGCCCTCAGGGCGGCGGCGCTCTCGACGGCCTTGACGCCTTCGACGGCCGTGGCACCGGACCCGGCCTCGCCGCCGCCCGTGACGCCGTTCGCCGCGCCGCCCGTGCCGAAGAAGTCGAAGCCGCCCTCAGGGCGCTTCACGCGGGAGCGCTGCTGACCGTACGGGACGATCGCGGCGGCGGCAGGAACGGTCCGGCGGGCGGGGAGGGCGGACGACGGGCGTACGTCCTGCTCGGCCCCGGCGCCCGCCGCGTGCTTCCCCCGCGGCTCGTCCGCCTCACGGGAACGCTCCGCGAGGTCCCGTCGGCGCGCTTCCTCGACCGTGTGTCTCGCCTCCTGCGCCGCGGCGTTGCGCGACAGGTCCTCCAGCGCCTTGGCCGCACGCAGAAACGTCGAGGGCGTCGGCGTGGAACCCGCGGGCAGCAGCGCCTTCGCCGGTGCCGCCGCCTCGATCGCGAGCTGCCTGCGGCCCTCGAGGGCGCTTGCCCGCTCCGTCTCCGCGTTCGCGTACCGCCGCAGCAGTGCCGCGTGCTCGCCGCGCAGCGCGGCGAGTTCGACCCGCTTGGCGCGCAGCTTCGCGTCGAGCTTCAGCCGCAGCTCGCGGGACTCCTCGACGTCCGTCTCGAGCTCCGCTATGCGTTCCTCGAACTTCCACTGGTCACTGGCCCGGCCGCGCGTCAGCTCCGCGACCCTGCGCCCGGCCCCGCGGTCCCAGTTGCGCATGAGGACCGCACCGGTGACGGCGGCGGCCGCCGCGGCGGCGACCAGCACACGGAGCGCCACGGTTTCGCCGACGAACCACGCGCCGGCGGCGCACAGGACCGACGCTCCGGCGACCGCCGAGGGGGGCAGCAGCTTGTGCAGGGGCGGGGAATGACGGTGGCGTCCTCGTGGCATGGCCCGAAATTTACCGTGCGTAGGCACTGAATGGGGCATCGGCCCGGCAAATCTCTGGGAGAGAATGCCGGGCCCGGCGACCGCTACTTCCGCAGCAGTCCCTCCGACTCCAGATAGGCCTTCGCGACGTCCGCGGGCTTCGCGCGTTCCGAGTCCACCTTGCGGTTCAACTCGGCGAGATCCTCGGTGGTCAGGGCCTTGGTCAGGCCGGCGAGGACATCGGCGATCTCCGCGCTGCCGGCGTCCTTCGCATTGACGACCGGAAGAATGTTGTCCGCGTTCTGGAGCTTCTTGTCGTCCTCCAGGACCACCAGGCCGTAGCTCTCGAGCGTGCCGTCGGTGGTGTAGGTGAGCACCATGTCGTCCTCACCGTCCTTGACGGCCTGCTTGGCCTGCGGGGTCCCGACGCCCTTCGGGTCGATGCCCGCGACGTCGATGCCGTAGGTCTTCTTAAGACCCGGCGCGCAGAAGGGCCGCACCTCGCACTCGTCGCCCGCCGCGATCTCCACCGGTCGCTTCGACCTGCCGAGATCACTGAGCGTCTTCAGTTTGTTCTTCTCGGCGAATTCCTTCGTGACGGCGAAGGCGTTCTGGTCGACGGCTTCCCCGACGGGCAGCACCTTCAGTCCGAGCGGCTCCGCGAGCTTCGTGAGCTCCTCAACGGTCGCGGTGACATCACCCGACGCGACGGGCTTCTCCTCCGGCGCCTTGGGCCCGTTGACCTTCGCGTTGAGGAATTCGGCGAGGGTCGCCGCGTATTCCGGTACGACGTCGATCTCGCCCTTCTCCAGGGACGGTTCGTACAACTCGCGGTTCTTGACGGTGGTGATCGACGTCTTGTAGCCGGCGTCGCCGAGCAGCTGTGCGTACAGCTCGGCGAGGACCTTCGACTCGGTGAAGGCAGCGGCCCCGACGACCAGGGTGCCCTTCTTGCCCGAGCCGGTCCCCGGTGACGTGCCTGCGTTCTCCTGCTCAAGGGACTCACCGCCGCACGCGGCGAGGGAGCCTGTCAGGGCCACCACACCGAGTACCGCACCGGCGATGCGAGAGGTCTTGCTCATCAAGGTTCTCCGTCCACAGCGACTTGGGAAGCGAATCGGCGGTACGCGCAGTCGGCGCGTGCCGTCAGGCGGACGACGGCACGGTCCTGCGCAAGGGACTCAGCAGCCGGTCGGCGGCCACCAGAACCCCTTCCACGACAAGGGCCAGCAACGCCGCGAGCAGCGCCCCCGCGACAACCTGCGGGGTGTTGTACGTGTTGAACCCGGCGGTGATGATGCGGCCGAGGCCGCCCTGGCCGACCATCGAGGCGATCGTGGCCGTCGCCACCACCTGGACGGCGGCCGACCTCAGCCCGGTCATCAGCAGCGGATACGCGAGGGGCAGCTCGACCCGCAGGAAGACCTGCCAGCCCGACATGCCCATCCCCCGCGCGGCCTCCACCACGGCCCGGTCGACCTCCCGCATGCCCACGTACGCGTTGGTCAGCAGCGGCGGCACGGCGAACAGCACCAGGGCGATGATGGTCGGCACATAGCCGGCGCTGCGCAGCGGCGTGAGCATGAACAGAGCGAGGACCGCGAAGACCGGCACCGCCCGGCCCGCGTTGGAGATATTGACCGCGAGTGCGCCGCCCTTGCCGATGTGCCCGAGCCACAGTGCGACGGGCAGCGCGATCGCGCAGGCGAGGAGGAGCGCGACACCGCTGACGTAGACATGCTCGCCGAGCCGGTGCCAGGCGCCGCCCTCCCCGGACCAGTTGGCGCCGGTGGTGAGCCACGTCCACGCACCCGAGACCACACTCATCGGACCTTCGCCTCCGCCGTCCGTACCCGGGTCCACGGGGTGAGCAGCCGCTGCAGGCCGAGGAGCAGCAGATCGGCGACCGCCGCCAGCAGCACGCACAACACGGACGCGGTGAGCACCTGGGCCTTGAACGTGGTCTGCACGCCGTCGTCGATCAGATTGCCGAGACCGCCCTTGCCGACGAGCGCGCCCACCGTCGTCAGCGCGATCGTCGACACGGTCGCGATGCGGATGCCCGCCATCAAGGCCGGCAGCGCCAGCGGCAGTTCCACCTCCCACAGCAGGCGCGCGGGGCCGTAGCCCATGCCGCGGGCGGCCTCACGCGCCTCGGCCGGGACCGCTTCCAGCCCGGCCATGATGTTCCGCACGAGGATGGTGAGGGAGTAGAGCACGAGCCCGGTCACCACCAGGGCGGCCGACAGCCCGAAGAACGGCAGCAGCAGCGAGAACATGGCCAGCGAGGGGATCGTGTAGAGCAGGGTGGTGAGCCCCAGCACGGGCCCGGCGAACCGCGGCCTCGCACGGGCCAGCAGCGCCAGCGGGAAGGCGACCGCCAGCCCGATCAGTACCGACGCGACGGTGATCCAGACGTGCTGGACCGTCGCTTCGGTCAACTCCTGGCCCCGGGAGCGGATGTACTCGCCGCAGATCCAGTCGTTCGCCGCGAGACAGCTCCCCGCCGCCTGCTCCGTGCCCGCCCACCCCGTACTCATCCACTCCCACCTCCCCCGCAACCGCCGAACGTATGTCTGGCGACCATAACCCTGGGGACCGACAATGCCCCGGGCCGCCACAGTGCAGCAACACGGCTTTCACACAGCACCCGTCACAATGGGGAGTCATGATCCGGTTCGAGCACGTCACCAAGCGGTACCCGGACGGCACGACGGCCGTCGACGATCTCTCCTTCGAGGTCGCGGAGGGTGAACTGGTCACGCTCGTCGGACCGTCCGGCTGCGGCAAGACCACCACCATGAAGATGGTCAACCGCCTCATCGAACCGAGCAGCGGGCAGATCTTCGTGGACGGCCGGGACATCGCCGGCACGGACCCGGTCGAACTGCGCCGCCGTATCGGCTATGTGATCCAGCAGGTCGGCCTGTTCCCGCACCGGACGGTCCTGGAGAACACCGCGACCGTCCCCCGCCTCCTCGGCGCCAAGCGGTCCGCCGGCCGGGCGCGCGCCGCTGAACTCCTCGAGCTGGTGGGCCTCGACCCGTCCGTGTACGGCGACCGCTACCCGGAACAGCTGTCGGGCGGCCAGCGCCAGCGCGTCGGCGTGGCCAGGGCACTGGCCGCCGACCCGCCCGTGCTGCTGATGGACGAGCCCTTCGGCGCGGTCGACCCCGTCGTGCGCGAGCATCTGCAGAACGAGTTCCTGAAGCTCCAGGCCCAGGTGCGCAAGACGGTCCTGTTCGTCACCCACGACATCGAGGAGGCCGTGCGCCTCGGGGACCGCATCGCGGTCTACGGGCAGGGCCGCATCGAGCAGTTCGACGCCCCGGCGGCCGTCCTCGGCGCCCCCGCCACCCCGTACGTGGCCGAGTTCGTCGGCGCGGACCGCGGGCTCAAGCGGCTGTCCGTCACCCCCATCGAGCCCGCGGACCTGGAGCAGCCGCCGCTCGTCCACCTCGACGATCCGCTCCCCCGCGACCTCGGCGCCCGCTGGGCCGTCGTCCTGGACGGCGAGGAGAACCTGCACGGCTGGATCTCCGAGGAACGGGCCCTGCAGAGCGGTTCGGTGCGCGACCATGCCCGCCGTATGGAGGCCTGGCTGCCGGTGGGCGCCTCGCTCAAGCAGGCGTTCTCCACGATGCTCCAGCACGACGCGGGCTGGATCGCGGTGATCGACGAGGAGGAGACCGGGCGGTTCCTCGGTGTCCTCACCCCGGCCCGGCTGCACGAGGCGCTGCGGCGCTCGATCGACGCGGACGCCCAGGACATCGCCCGCGCGGAGGTGGCCCTGGAGTCCATCGCGACCGTCCCGCCGGCGGGCCCCGTCACGAAGGACTGAGCCGGCCGGCCAGCCACTGAAGGGCCGGCGGGATCTCGCGCCGCCAGGTGTTGAAGTTGTGCCCGCCGCTGTCGAGGACGATCGACGACACCCGCGCCGGCGCCTTCACCTTCTTGACGAAGGCGCGCGTTGCCGCCAGATTGCCTTCGCCCTGCCGGGAAGTGGTGACCAGGAACGACGAACGGCCCTGCGGCAGATGGTCAAGGCTCCACAGCAGGTCGGCCCGCTTGCGCTCCCGGTCGTCGCCGTGGAACAGGTCACCGGTCGTCGGGTCCTCGGCCGCCTTGTAGTACGCCGAGAGCCCGACACCCGCCGAGAACCGCTCCGGATGGTGCAGCGCGATCTTCAAAGCGCAGTAGCCGCCCGTGGAGTTGCCCATGAAGCCCCAGTTGCGCGCGTGGGTCCCCACCCGGTACGTCTCGGAGACGGCCCTCGGCAGGTCCTCGGCGAAGAACGTCTCAGTCTTCGGTCCCCCGGGCACGTCCACGCACTCGGTGTCCCGCGGCGGCGCCACCGTCGGCCGCAGCATCACCAGGATCATCGGCTGCATCCGTCCGTTCTTGGCCTGCTCGTACGCGGTCCTCGGGTACTTGAGTCCCTTGAGCAGGTTCTCCGCGGTGCCCGGGTACCCGGTCAGCACGACGGCGGCCGGAAAGGTCCGCTCCCGGTGCTCCGCATGGAAGTACTCCGGCGGCAGATAGACGTACGCGGGGCTGTCGATCCCCGACTTCGCGCCCGACACGACCACCTTGTGTATCTGGCCGCTGGTCTCCGGGCGGGACGCGCCCGTCACGCCGGGTCTCTGCTTCTCGACGACCCTCAGGTGGGTGCCCTGCGAATGGTCCACGACCACGCCCATGTCCTGCTGCTGCCCGAAGAGGTCGGCCCACGAGCCGTAGAACAGGAAGGAGTTGTTGGCCGCGAGCCCGACCGCGGCGAACAGCGACAGTTGCGTGGCGAGCAGCAGACCGACACGCCCCGCCACGGCCCGCGGCCCGCGGCCCGCCAGCCGCGGCCACAGCCATACCGTGGCGGCGAACAGCAGCACGGCCGCCGCGACGGCCAAGGCCAGGACTTTGTTACTGGTCAGACCCATGAGTCGGGTGTGCCTTCCGTATCGACGAATTCCCGTTGCGGATGAACCCGCCTCCCCGAAGTCCCGTCCTAGAGGGCGCAAATCGTCCGGGCCGACCGACCTGAGGCCTTGGGCACGGGATCTCATCCGAAATCACGGGAAGCGATGTCTGCAACGGTAGATGGGGACAAATCAGGATCGGTTCCGAATCGGGTGCGCCGTATGCTGCACGGCCCACGGCCCGAGACGGTTCCGGCCCTGGTCGGCACGGCCTGCACGTTCGTCGGTCTGATCGACATCGCGGCAGGGATCTTCCCGCGTTTCCGGCACAGCCGGATGCACACGATCGCCGAGGTACTGCCGGGCGCCACCGGCCCGTTCGCCGCCGCGCTCTCGCTGAGCGCCGGCATGCTGCTGCTCCTGCTGGCGCACGGGATCAAGCGCCACAAGCGCCGGGCCTGGCGGGCGGCCGTCGTGCTGCTGCCGGCCGGGGCCGTCGCGCAGTTCGTCTACCGGCACTCCGTCATCGGCGTGCTGCTCTCCCTCGCGCTGCTGGCGCTCCTGCTGCGCCACCGGGGCGAGTTCGCCGCGCTGCCCGACCCGCGCAGCCGCTGGCGGGCGCTCGCCAACTTCGTGTCGATGGGCGCCGGTTCACTCGTCATCGGCCTGGTGGTCGTCAGCGCCCACCCCGGCCGGGTCGTCGGCGACCCCGGGCTCACCGACCGCCTGGAGCACGTCATCTACGGGCTCTTCGGCTTCGAGGGCCCTATCGACTACACCGACGGCGTCTCCTGGACCGTCGGCTACTGCCTCGGCGCCCTCGGCCTGCTGACCGCCGTCACCACCATCTACCTCGCCTTCCGTCCCGAGCACCCCGCCGCCCGCCTCACCGAGGACGACGAGCGCCGGCTGCGGGACCTGCTCGCCGTCCACGGCGGGCGTGACTCGCTCGGCCACTTCGCGCTCCGCCGCGACAAGGGCGTCGTCTTCTCCCCCAGCGGCAAGGCCGCCGTCTGCTACCGCGTCGTCTCCGGTGTGATGCTCGCGAGCGGCGACCCGATCGGCGACGTCGAGGCATGGCCCGGCGCCATAGAACGCTTCATGGACGAGGCGAAGGCCCACTCCTGGACCCCGGCGGTGATGGGGTGCTCCGAGACCGGCGGCGAGGTCTGGACCCGCGAGACCGGCCTCGACGCCCTGGAACTCGGGGACGAGGCGGTGGTGGATGTCGCGGATTTCTCCCTCACCGGGCGCGCCATGCGGAACGTGCGCCAGATGGTGAAGCGCATCGAGCGGGGCGGCTACCGCACCCGCGTACGCCGCGCCCGTGATCTCACCGACGAGGAGGTTCGGCAGATCCGCCGCGCCGCCGCCGACTGGCGCGGCACCGACACCGAGCGCGGCTTCTCCATGGCCCTCGGCCGTATCGGCGACCCCGCCGACGGCGACGCCGTGATCGCGACCGCCCACAAGGCCGACGAGAGCGGAGCGTCCCCGTACGGCGACCTGAAGGCGGTCATCCACTTCGTCCCGTGGGGCACGGACGGCATGTCGCTGGAGCTGATGCGCCGCGACCGGTCCGCCGACCCCGGCATGAACGAGCTGCTGATCGTCGCCGCCCTCCAGGCGGCGCCCGGCCTGGGCGTCGAGCGTGTCTCCCTCAACTTCGCGATGTTCCGTTCGGCGCTGGCCCGGGGCGAGAAGATCGGGGCCGGGCCGGTGCTGCGGATGTGGCGCGGGCTGCTCGTGTTCCTCTCCCGCTGGTTCCAGATCGAGTCGCTGTACAAGTTCAACGCCAAGTTCCGGCCCCGCTGGGAGCCCCGGTTCGTGGTCTTCCCCGCCACCCGCGACCTGCCCCGGATCGGCTTCGCAGCGATGCAGGCCGAGGGATTCGTCAATCTCTCGCTGCCGCGCCCCTTCGCCCGCCGGCGCACGCGGGTTCCGCGCCCCTGCGCCCATCTGCCCGCCCGGCCGGAACCGCGCGAGGCCCGCGCGGCATGACGGGTCCGCCCCCGTGCGCCACCGGCCCGGCAGGGGCCGTGGACGCCCGGATGCGGCGCGAGCGCGGCCCGAGCCGGGCCCGGGCGCCGCACAGCTCCCGCACGAGCCGCACCCGGCCACGAGTGGCATGGACGCGGCCCGTACGGGCCTAGGCTGGGTTCCATGAGTACGTTGCGCGGACGGGGCACGGCCGACGGCCTGCCGGAGTGGGATCGCTGTGCGGTCATGGGAGTCGTCAATGTGACGCCGGACTCCTTCTCCGACGGCGGGCGCTGGTTCGACACCACGGCCGCGATCAAGCGCGGTCTCGAGCTGGTGGCCGAAGGCGCCGACCTCGTCGACGTGGGCGGCGAGTCCACCAGGCCCGGAGCCAGCCGGGTCGACGAGGACGAGGAGCTCCGCCGGGTCGTGCCCGTCGTACGGGGCCTCGCCGCGGAGGGCGTCACCGTCTCCGTCGACACGATGCGCGCCGTGGTGGCGGAGCAGGCGGTCGCGGCCGGCGCGGTGCTCGTCAACGACGTCAGCGGCGGCCTCGCCGACCCCCGGATGGTCCCCGTCGTGGCCGCGACCGGCGCCCCGTTCGTGGTCATGCACTGGCGGGGCTTCAGCGAGGACATGAACAGCCGCGCCGTGTACGCGGACGTGGTCGCCGAGGTGGTCGCGGAACTGCGCGCCCGTATGGAGGCCGTCGTCGAGGGCGGGATCGCGCCGGAGCGCATCGTCGTCGACCCGGGCCTCGGCTTCGCCAAGCAGGCGGAGCACGACCTCGCGCTCCTCGCGCATCTCGCGGAGCTGCGGGCGCTCGGCCGGCCGGTCCTGGTGGCGGCGTCCCGCAAGCGCTTCCTCGGCCGCGTACTGGCCAAGGACGGGCCGCCGCCGCCCGCCCGCGAGCGGGACGCCGCCACCGCCGCGGTCTCCGCCATCTCCGCCCACGAAGGCGCCTGGGCGGTCCGGGTCCACGAGGTGCGGGCCACGGCCGACGCCGTAAGGGTCGCGCGTGCCGTCGAGGGCGCCCGGTGAGCCTGACCGACACCGAGCTCGTCGAGCAGGCCAACACCGCCTTCTACGAGACGATGGAACGCGGCGACTTCGACGAACTGTCCGACCTCTGGCTGGACGACGACATCTCGTGCATCCACCCCGGCTGGCCGGTGCTCTCCGGCCGCGGCGAGGTGCTCCGCTCGTACGCCCTGATCATGGCGAACACCGAGTACATCCAGTTCTTCCTCACCGACGTGAAGGTGCACCTGGCCGGTGACACGGCGCTGGTCACCTGTACGGAGAACATCCTCAGCGGCGGTCCCGCGGAGGACGGCGGCGAGCTCGGGCCACTCGTCGGCCAGCTGGTCGTGGCGACCAATGTGTTCCGCCGCACAGCCGACGGCTGGAAGATCTGGTCGCACCACGGCTCGCCGGTGCTCACGGAAACCGACGGCGAAGAGGACGAGAACGGCCCCTCATAAGTGGGTAGGGGGCGAGCAAGAGGGTTCGTCGCCGCGCATGCGCGGGTATACGCGCCTACCCGGCCTCTCGTGAGTCCTCCACGGCCCCATGGGCAGGTCCTGTCGGTGCTCGCAGGTAGATTCGAACGCGGGCACCACGCCATCCGCATGTGGCCGCGTGCCCGCAGACCTACAGAAGCAGGAGTGATTCGCGTGGATCGTGTCGCGCTGCGCGGCCTCAAGGCCCGTGGGCACCACGGCGTTTTTCCCAAGGAGCGGGAAGAGGGCCAGACCTTCATCGTCGACCTGGTGCTCGGTCTGGACACCCGCCCCGCGGCGGCCGACGACGACCTGGCGAAGACCGTGCACTACGGAGTGGTCGCGGAGGAGGTCGTCGCCGTCGTCGAGGGCGACCCGGTGGACCTGATCGAGACGCTGGCGGAGCGGATCGCCCAGGTGTGCCTCAAACACGACCCAGTCGAGGAGGTCGAGGTGGTGGTGCACAAGCCGGACGCCCCGATCACGGTGCCCTTCGACGACGTCACCATCACGATCACCCGGAGCCGAGTATGAACCAGGCAGCGAGCGACCCGACCGTGCAGCCGGTGCCGTCGTCCGTCACGGAACAGGTCGACGCGGCCGATGTCACCCTGTCCAACCCCAAGGACGCCGTGCTGTCCCTCGGCTCCAACCTCGGCAACCGCCTGGAGACCCTCCAGGGCGCCATCGACGCCCTGGAGGACACTCCCGGCCTCCGGGTGAAGGCCGTGTCCCCCGTGTACGAGACGGAGCCGTGGGGCGTCGACCCCGGCAGCCAGCCGTCGTACTTCAACGCGGTGGTCGTGATCAGGACGACCCTGCCCCCGTCGTCGCTCCTGGAGCGCGGACAGGCCATCGAGGAGGCGTTCGACCGCGTCCGCGATGAGCGCTGGGGCCCGCGCACCATCGACGTCGACATCGTCGCCTACGCGGACGTCGTGTCCGACGATCCGGCCCTCACCCTTCCGCATCCGCGCGCCCATCAGCGCGCCTTCGTCCTTGCCCCCTGGCACGACGTGCAGCCGGAGGCACAGCTGCCGGGCCGCGGCGCGGTGGCCGAGCTGCTGGCCGGTGTGGGCGCCGGCGGCGTCCAGCCGCGCGGCGACCTGGAACTGCGGCTGCCCGAGTAGTCGTTAGGCTCGTACGGAACGATCTCCCCCGGCGGGTCGGCGGGGCACGGACGACAGGCGAAGGGCGGCTTTCTCGGTGAAGCAACTACGGCTCGGTGTGCTGGCCGGTCTCTTCGCCGTGGCAGGAGTCCTTTCCTGGGGAGGCGCCCGCCTGTGGGACTCGCTGGGCACCCTGCCGAGCGTGCCGCTGGCCGCGCCGATCGTGCTCGCCGCGATCGCCGTCGTCCTCGCCGCGACCGCGCTCTCCCTGCGCGCCCGCCTGCGGGCCCAGCGCGAACGCCGGCCGGGGGCCAAGGGCGTCGAGCCCCTGATGGCCGCCCGCGCGGTGGTCTTCGGTCAGGCGAGCGCCCTGGTGGCGGCCCTGGTCAGCGGCATGTACGGCGGCACGGGCGTGTTCCTGCTGGGCTCCCTCGACGTCCCGGCCCGCCGCGACCAGGCGATCTACGCCGGTTTCGCGGTGGTGGCCGGCATCGCCGTGATCGCCGCCGCCGTCTTCCTGGAGCGGGTCTGCAAGCTCCCGGAGGACGGCGACGACGAGAACGGCGACGGCGCGGCCCGGGCCTGACCCCGGACCGCCACGCCGGGCGGGCCCTGGGCGGCCGGCCCTCCGGTCAGAGCAGCGTGCCGCCCTCCACCTCGGTGGACGACAGGATCGCCGAGAGCCGCTCGAGCACCTCTCCGGGCAGCTTCACCCTCCCCGCCGCCAGGTTCTCCGCGATGTGCGCGGGCGTCCGGCTGCCCGGAATCGGGACCGCGTGCTCGTCCTGGTGCAGCAGCCATGCCAGCGCCAGCTGGGCGGGCGTGATCGACAGCTCGGCCGCGATCCCGCGGACCGGGGCGAAGCGGTCGTTGTTGGCCTTGAGGTTGGCGGCGGCGAAGCGCGGCGCGTTCTGCCGGAAGTCGCCCTCCTTCACCTCGCTGACGGCGCCGCTGAGGAACCCGCTGCCCAGCGGGGACCACGGCACGATGCCCACGCCCAGCTCCCTCGCGGCCGCCAGCAGCTCCGGATCGATCGGCCGCCACATCGACCACTCCGTCTGCACGGCCGCCACCGGGTGCACGGCATGCGCGGCGCGCAGTTGCGCGGCGGTCACGTTGGACAGACCGAGGTGCAGGACGAGACCGTCCCTGATCAGCTCGGCGACGGCGCCGACGGTGTCCTCCAGCGGCACCTGCGGGTCCGGGAAGTGCGGGTAGTACAGGTCGATCCGGTCGGTGCCGAGGCCGCGCAGGCTCGCTTCGGCGTAGCCGCGGACATGCTCCGGCGCGGCGTTGACGGCCAGCTCGCCGAAGGCGAAGCCGACGGGGAACGGATGCGGTTCGACACCGTCCGGAAGCCGGAAGCCGAACTTCGTGGCGATGGCGATCTCGTCCCGCCGGCCACGCAGGGCCCTGCCGATGAGCTGCTCGTTGTGGCCGTCGGTTCCGTAGCCGTCGGACGTGTCGATGAAGGTGGCGCCGGCGTCGACGGCGGCGAGCAGTGCCCGCTCGCCGCGCTCGTCGTCGATCTCGCCGTACACACCGGGGGAAAGGACCATCGCGCCGAAGCCGAGTGCGGAGACCTCGAGGTCACCGAGGCGGCGCGTGGGCAGCAGTTGTTCGGTCATACGACCGATCCTTGCAGCAACTCCCGGCTGTCACCGGGGAGTTGATGAAGAACGCGGACACTGTCCGGAGTGTGGGATCAGCGGGCCATGATCAAGCTCATCGCCTCGTTGCGCGTCGCGGGGTCACGCAGCTGACCGCGGACCGCGGAAGTGATCGTCTTGGCGCCGGGCTTGCGGATACCGCGCATCGACATGCACATGTGCTCGCACTCGACGACGACGATGACGCCCCGGGGCTCCAGGATCTCCATCAGGGAGTCGGCGATCTGAGTGGTCATCCGCTCCTGCACCTGCGGCCGGCGCGCGAAGACGTCCACCAGCCGGGCCAGCTTCGAAAGGCCGGTGATCTTGCCGCTGGTGGACGGGATGTAACCGACGTGCGCCACGCCCCTGAAGGGGACCAGGTGGTGCTCACATGTCGAGTACACCTCGATGTCCTTGACGAGCACCATCTCGTCGTGGCCGAGGTCGAACGTCGTCGTCAGGACGTCCTCCGGCTGCTGCCACAGACCGGCGAATATCTCCTTGTACGCCCGCGCCACGCGTGCGGGCGTCTCACGCAGCCCCTCACGGTCCGGATCCTCGCCGACCGCGATGAGCAGTTCACGAACGGCGTTCTCCGCCCGCTTCTCGTCGAACTCGGCGAGATAGCCCTCGCCGTCCAGCGTCACCGGGTCGGTCATCTGTGCCTCGTTCCTCTGCTCCGACGTGGCGCGAAAACGCCGCACCTCCCAGGCTAGAACCTGGGA
>NZ_JBSGZJ010000030.1:0-33200 GCF_053610925.1 Streptomyces sp. NPDC054847
GCCGTCCGCAGTCTGCGGACGGCGGCGGCCAGGTAGCGCACGGACTCCGTCGGCGGCATCCGGTGGGTGACGTCGTTGGCGCCGATCATGATCACGCACACGTCCGGGGTCCTCGACCGGTCCGCGAGCAGTTGCGTGACCTGCCGCTCGAGGTCGTCGGACCGCGCCCCGGGCAGTGCGATGTTGCGGACCTCCACCGGCCGCTCCGCCACCGCTGCCAGTCCGGAGGCCAGCAGCGCCCCCGGAGTCTGGCCGGCCCTGCGCACACCCTGGCCGGCCGCGGTCGAGTCACCGAGGACGCAGAGATGCAGCGGGTTCTCCCGGCCGAAGGCCAGCCCGTAGAGACCGTCGCCGCGCGGAGGGATGGGTGCCCGGCCCCCGCCGACCGTGCGTTTGGCCAGCTGGACCTCGGCCAGCACCAGGCCCACCGCCGCCGCCCCGAGCAGCCCGATGCTGCCCCCGCCGTATGCCGCGCCGGCCGCGATGCGCCGCGCCACCCTCGCTCTCGACACAGTCCGTGCCACCTCCTCGCAACCCACCGGGGCCGCAGCCTCGTGTGCTGCGGCCCTCGCAGGCTTCGTCGCCTTCCAAGAGCTAACTGCCCCGTAGCGACCGTCGCCCAATCCCGCGGCCGCCCGCTTACGCTGGGCGAACCATCACGGAGACCCCGGAGAACATTGTGCGTATCCACAATTCGATGATCAGCCTGGTCGGCGACACCCCGCTGGTGAAGCTGAACAGCGTGACCGCAGGCATTTCGGCGACGGTCCTGGCCAAGGTCGAGTACTTCAACCCCGGCGGGTCGGTGAAGGACCGGATCGCCCTGCGGATGATCGAGGCGGCCGAGGAGAGCGGCGCGCTCCGGCCCGGCGGCACCATCGTCGAGCCGACCAGCGGCAACACCGGCGTCGGACTTGCCATCGTGGCCCAGCAGAAGGGCTACAAGTGCATCTTCGTCTGCCCGGACAAGGTGTCCACGGACAAGATCAACGTGCTGCGCGCCTACGGTGCCGAGGTCGTCGTCTGCCCCACGGCCGTCGACCCGGAGCACCCGGACTCGTACTACAACGTCTCCGACCGGCTGGTGCGCGAGACGCCGGGCGCCTGGAAGCCGGACCAGTACTCCAACCCCAACAACCCGCGCTCCCACTACGAGACCACCGGGCCCGAGCTGTGGGACCAGACGGACGGGCGGATCACGCACTTCGTCGCGGGCGTCGGCACCGGCGGCACGATCTCCGGCACCGGTCGGTACCTGAAGGAGGTCAGCGACGGCAAGGTCAAAATCGTCGGCGCGGACCCCGAGGGTTCCGTCTACTCCGGCGGCTCCGGCCGTCCTTATCTCGTCGAGGGCGTCGGCGAGGACTTCTGGCCCTCCGCGTACGACCGGACCGTGACCGACGAGATCGTCGCCGTGTCCGACAAGGACTCCTTCCAGATGACGCGGCGGCTCGCCAAGGAGGAGGGCCTCCTGGTGGGCGGGTCCTGCGGCATGGCGGTCGTCGCCGCGCTGCGCGTCGCGGAGCGCCTCGGCCCCGACGACATCGTCGTCGTCCTGCTGCCGGACAGCGGCCGCGGCTACCTGAGCAAGATCTTCAACGACGAGTGGATGGCCGACTACGGCTTCCTGGAGGGCGAGGGCGTCGCGAACGTCGGCGACGTGCTGCGCGACAAGGAGCACGGCGGCATCCCCAGCCTGGTGCACATGCACCCGGAAGAGACCGTCGGCCAGGCCATCGAGGTGCTGCGCGAGTACGGCGTCTCCCAGATGCCGATCGTCAAGCCGGGCGCCGGCCACCCGGACGTGATGGCCGCGGAGGTCATCGGCTCGGTGGTCGAGCGGGAGCTGCTGGACGCCCTCTTCACCCAGCGCGCGTCGCTCGGCGACCCGCTGGAGAAGCACATGTCCGCACCGCTGCCGCAGGTCGGCTCCGGCGAACCGGTCGGCGACCTGATGTCGGTGCTCGGGACGGCGGACGCGGCGATCGTGCTGGTCGAGGGCAAGCCCACCGGCGTGGTGAGCCGTCAGGACCTGCTGGCGTTCCTCGCCAAGGGCGCCAAGTAACCCGCCGGACGAGCAGTTTGAGGACGTCTGTCGCGCAATCGGTACGAGCGCGTCACGTACGCGCAGCACCCGCTTAACACGCGTACGGCACATTGGTGGATGTCGGCAGGGAGACCGGGCAGGTACCCCGGCCGGCACCACTGGCGGCGTCACAGGACTTCCGGAGCGGCTCCCGGACTCCCAGGACGCCCCGGACACGGGGACCGGTCCTGACCCGGCCCGTGTCCTTCGCGGGGACCGCCGTCGTCCCGCCCCCCGGCCCTCGGGCAGGGGGTGCGGCGGTCCCCGCGCACAGTCTTCGCGCCCTGTGCGCCGGCCGGCCCGCGCACAGGGCGCGAGCGGCGGTGACGGCCGCTCAGTCCTCCCAGGCGGAACCGGTGCTCCGCGACCTGCGCTGCCACGGCAACCCGTGGGCGGCGTGGGCCACGTTCACCCCGACGATGCCGAGCCAGGTGACGACCAGACCGGGCAGGTCCGCGTTGGCGACGCCGATCGCGGAGAGCGGGATGGCCAGGACCATCGTGATGATGCCGAAGCCGAAGCGCTCCCCGAAGTTGTCCGCGGACCGCTGCCGGCCCGGGCTGCGGGCGGCGGTCGTCCGCTGCTCGGCCAGCTGGCGCCTGACACGGCGGTCGACCGTGGTGTCGAGCCGCTCCTCGACCTTCTCCAGGAAGGATTCGACGAGCGCGGAGTCGTACTCCTCGCCCAGTTCGCGCCGGGCGTGGAGGGTGGCGTCGAGCTCCTTCTTGAGCTCAGGGTCGCGGGCTTCCATGGGACCGAAGCTACGGCCGGGCGGGCCGCCGGGTCATTGGGGCTATCCCCCCTCTTCACCCCGGGGACAACGGGAACGGGCCGTCGCGCTGTGACAGCATGTGAGGTCGGACTGCCGTCGGACGCAGGCCCGTTCGCAGGGGGGCGACCATGAGCACAGAGAGCACCGCACCGACCGCCGAGTACGTCCTCGGCGGCCTGCACCACGTCCAGCTGGCCGTCCCGCCGGGGTCGGAGGACCTCTGCCGCAGGTTCTGGGGCGACGTGCTGGGCATGACCGAGCTGGAGAAGCCCCCGGTGCTGGCTGCCCGCGGCGGCTGCTGGTTCCGCGGCGGCGGTCTCGAGGTCCACCTCGGTGTCGAGCAGGACTTCGCACCCGCCCGCAAGGCGCACCCCGGCATTCTCGTCCGTTCGCTGCGCGCCCTCGCGGAGCGGCTGGAGGAGTGCGGACACGAGGTGACGTGGGACGGCGAATTCCCCGGCCACGACCGCTTCTACGCCCATGACAACGTCGGCAACAGGCTGGAGTTCATGGAGCCGCGGGCCGCGTCCTGAACGGCTTCCGTGCACCTCGCCTTGCCCGGTCTGCATATCGTCATGCAGAGTTCATGGTGAGTGAATAGGACGACCGGCGAGCGGGCCGGACGAGGGGGATGGCATGAGCGACAGCCCTGCCGCACGACTGCAGCAGCTGTTCGAGGGGCACCGGCTCACCCCCACCCAGCGCCGCATCGCACACTGCATGGTCCGTCGTGCCGCGGACGTGCCGTTCCTGTCCAGCGTGGAGCTCGCGGAGCTGGCCGGCGTCAGCCAGCCGTCCGTCACCCGCTTCGCCGTCGCACTCGGTTTCGACGGTTATCCCGCGCTGAGAAGGCATCTGCGTGAGGTCGTCCCGCCGGAGACACCCGACACCGGCGACGCGTACAACGAGTACCAGCAGGCCGTGCGGGCCGAGATCGAGAACCTGCAGCACCTGGCCGCCATGCTCGCGGAGCCGGCGCCCGTGGAGCGGGCCGGCCGGCTGCTGGCGGCGTCACGGCCGCTGCCGGTGCTGGGCCTGCGCGCCGCGTCGTCGCAGGCCAGAGGCTTCGCCTACTTCGCCGCCAAGGTGCACCCGGACGTACGGCTCCTCGACGAGGGCGGTTCGATGCTCCTCGACCGCGTCGACGCGGCGCGGCGGGCGGGCGCGAGCGCGCTGCTCTGCTTCGCCCTGCCGCGCCACCCCAAGGAGGTCGTGGAGGCACTGGCGTACGCCCGCTCCGCCGGTCTGACGGTGGTGACGGTCGCCGACTCGGCGTTCGCCCCGGTCGCCGCCCACAGCGACCTGCTGATCCCGGCCGCCGTCGGCACCGGACTGGCCTTCGACACCGCGTGCGCGCCGATGCTGCTGGGGAGGGTCCTTCTGGAGGCCATGTGCGACGGTCTGCCGGACGCGCAGGCGCGCCTGGAGGACTTCGACGTGCAGGCGGCGGAACGCGGCCTGTTCGCGGAATGAGCCGTACCGGACCGAATTCCGCCCCTGTTTCTCAGACGGTACTCATGTACGGCCGCTAACCTCCGCGCCCACGGATCGGATCTGCCGGAGGGAGCACGGACGTGGGGCGCGGGACGCAGTCGCTGGCGCGGGTGGCGGTGGTCGTGAGAGCCGGGGCGGCGCCCCTGTGGTGGCTGGGGGTCCTGGCCGCCGGGACCGGGCTGTTGCTTCCCGGACTCACCGGGCGTCGCATCGGGGTCCTGGCCGGGGCGGCGCTGTTCCTGGTCACCGCCGCCGTGGTCGCTCTCGTACGCCGCCACCGGTACACGCGTCTCGCGGACAGCGCGACCCGTGCCGGCCGGCACGACGTCCTTCAGGACCGCCGGGTGACGCTGCGGGTGGTGCGGCGGCCGCGGCGCTGGTGGCTGCTTCTCGCCTTCCTGGCCGCCGTGGCGAGTTCGCTCGTGCTGCCTGCCGCGGGCGGTGCGGTGCTCGCCGGTGCGGGAACCGGCCTGTGGCTCAAGGCCGTGTGGCTGGGCCGGCGTGAACGCGCGACGGAGACGCTGCTGTGGCTGCCCACGGACCGGTTGGCCAAGGGACCGGTCGGCAAGCAGACCGAGGGCTTCCGTACCACCGGCATCGCCGCCGGCGACGCCGCGCCCGGAGGGGCGCGGCGCCGGCGCTGAGGGACGGCTCAGACGTCCAGTTCGGCCTCGATCTTCTTCAACTGGTGGCGGGCCATCGCCAGGTTCGCGCGATCCTTGTCCAGCGCCAAGTAGAGGAAGAGACCGTTGGAGCCACGGCCCTTCATCAGGCGGATCAGGTGGTACTGCGTGCCGAGGGTGATGAGGATGTCCTCGATCTCGTCCTTGAGCCCGAGGTGCTCCATCGTGCGCACCTTGGAACGGACCACGTCCGTGTTTCCGGCAGCGGCCACGGTGAGGTCGAATTCCTTGCCGCCGCCGATGGTGCCCAGCGCCATGCCGCTGGTGTAGTCGACGAGTGCGGCGCCGATGGCGCCCTCGATGGTGATGGCTTCCTTCAGCGCTGTTTCGGTGTTGGCCATGGCAGGCGCACTTTCCTTCCGTCGGTTGGTTGTTCTCGCGGTGGTGCGGGTGGATCGGGTGGTGCGAGGGGCTCGTGCGGGTACTGGTTCTTCGGGAGTGGCGGCCATGTGTCAGGCGTTCTCCGGTCGTTCGAGGGCGGCGTCCACCAGCGCCCCGATACGGGCGCCGGCACGACGGGCCTCGAGATGGAGCCGGCCCACGTTGATGCGTGGCTCGGCCAGGACGGTGAGCACGGCCGACGAGCCGGCCGCGTAGGTGGCGACGTAGCCCGCCTCGCCCCGGACGAGCAGCTCCTTGAAGCCGCCCTGCCCGGTGGCCTCGGTGAGCCGCAGCGCGACACCGAGCGCGGCGGCGGTGAGCGCGGCGACGCTCTCCGCCTCCTCCGTGTCCGCAGCCAGCACCAGGCCGTCGACGCTCGCGGCGAGCCCGCCGGTCAGCTGCGGCACGCGGGCGCGCAGCCTCTTGAGTTCACCGAGCACCTCGGTCTCGGCCGTCATGAGCTGTCTCCTCTCGGCGCGCAGCCTCAGGGCGCGCCTCATGACGGTGTGCGCAGGGCCCGGTGGGTCGTGCGGTGTGTCACAGGCTTGCCTCCAGAGCGTCGCGGAGCCGGCGTAGCAGGGCGATGTCCGGGTCGACGGCGAAATCGGCGACCCAGGCGGGCAGTGGGGCCGGATCGGGTGCGGCGGGGTCCGACGGTGTCTCGACGAGCCCCGCGGCGGCCATCCGCCGTACTTCGAGCAGGGTGTTGAACGCGGGCCGCCCGACCGCCCGGGCGATCGCCGACGGCGTGCGCACACCGTCCGCGAGCTCCAGCAGTGCCCGCTGCCGGGGGGTGGCCGTCGCCCCGTGGTCGGGCGGGCGGCACCGCAGGGGCGCGGTGTCCACCTCGGAGTGCGGCCACACGGAGTCGAGGAGTCCGCGCCGCCGGCGTGCCTCCCGGGCGACCGCCACGGCCGGTACGGGACGTACGGCGCCGATCCAGTGGGCGACGCCGTAGCGGAAGCGGGTCGGCCCGCTGCCGGGCGCCAGGGCGAAGAACGCCGCGTCGTGGAGGGCGCCGAGGTGGCAGATCTCCATCTCTCCGCCGGCGACCTGGCCGCTCTCGACGAGGAAGCGGGCCACCTCGCGGCGGGCGCCCGCCTTCGCCACGGCCTCCTGCCAGCCCTCGGGGGCCAGCCGGCCGCCGGCGGTCAGCAGCACCTCGACGCCGGGCGCGGCAGGGCTCTCCGCGTGCACGACCTGCCCGTCCGCGAGGTAGAGGGCGCCGTGGTCACGGACGAGGACGCCGGTGGCCCGCTCCTCCGCCAGCCTGAGGAGCATGGGGGAGACGGCCGTGGGCGCTGCGGTCATCCGAGGACCAGCCGCTCTGCGAGGTCCGCGAGGCGCAGCCGGGCGAGCGCCAGGTTCCCGGTCTCCCGGTCGAGCCAGATGTGCAGGAACACACTGCTGTCGAACGTGGTCTCCACGAAGCGCACCACGTGGTACCCGGTGCGTGTGGTGACGATGAGGTCCTCGACGGGTAAGCCCTTCGCGCCGTCCGGTGCCGCTTCCTCCTCGGGCGCGAAGGTCGGGTACTCGGCGGCCATCCTGGCAAGTTCGGCGGTCTCCGCCGCGGTCGCCTCGTGGTCGCCGCCGGGGGTCTCCCCGATGCTGCCGAGGGCGAGACCGCTGGTCCAGTCCACGATCGCGGCCCCCCGGGCCCCGGGCACCACCATGGCTTGCAGCAGACATTCGTCGATTCCGGGCACGCGGACTCCCCTCCCCGCCTCGGTGTGCCGCGCATGAACACGGCAGTGACGGAGAGGTTACGCAACGTGCCACCCGTTGGGGGGACTTCTGGCATTTTCCAGCGGAACATGCGCGCGCCCGATAAGGTCCGCTCTCTCCCCGTCCGTCGCCAATCACCGATCGGCGCTTCGGCGGCCGGTACCGGCGCAGGCCGTCATGACGGTGAGGCCGGTGGAACGTCGGGACGGGGGGATCGGCGGGCGGAGGGTGCCGCCCGTCAGCGGGTGCGGTGCTCCACCGCGGCGGCGACGTCGTCCAGATCCCTCACGATCGCCTTGCGGACGGCCCTGGCGCCGAGCTTGCCGAAGACCTTGGCGAGCAGTCCCATGAAGCCGCCGGGCGGCTCGGCGCGGAACGTCAGCCGGACGGTCGTCGCCTCCGGGCCCGCGGTGAGCAGGTGGAACTCGGAGACGTAGTGGGTGCCTTGGGAATCGGCCTCCACCACATAGCGCTCGGGCGGCTCGCTGGCCGTCACGTACATCTCCTCCGTGGCCTCCTTGCCCAGCATCCGCCGGGTCTCCCGCCACCGGGTGCCCACGCCGAAGTCGCCCTCGCTCAGCACCTCGATCCGCTCCACGCCGCTGAGCGTGCGCTCCCAGCCCCGGATGTCGGTCAGGGCCTGCCACACGGGACCGGGCGGTGCGAGGATCAGACGCTCGACGACGACGCTGCTGGTAGCCATGGATCCATGGAACCACCGGGGTACGACAGCCGCCCCCGCTGCACGGTCATCGGCCGAGCAGTGCGTCCCGCTCCGCCCCGCCGGCCTCCGCGACGATGGATTCGACGCTCTGGGCCGCCCGCACGGTGGTGAACCGCACCTCGCCGTCCGCTCCGGCGGTGAAGCCGTGCACGGCGGTCCTGGGCAGGCTGTTGTAGCCGTAGTGGCTGGAGAAGTAGTAGGCGCCCGTGTCCAGGGCGGCGATCACGTCGCCCGGCTCCAGCAGCGGCAGGGCCCGCTCCTCGGCGAGCAGGTCACCGGCGAAGCACGCCGGCCCCGCGATGTCCTGCTCGACACCGGGTCCCGTCTTCGGCCGCCCCTTCGCGTCGTACGCGGTGATCCGCAGCGGCCAGGACAACGGGTCGTAGACGGTACGGGTGGCGACCTGGACGCCCGCGTGGGTGACGGCGATCGGCCGCGAACCGGCGGTCTTGGCGTACTCGACCCGGGCGAGGACGGTGCCGTGCTTGGCGAGCAGGGAGCGGCCGAACTCGGTGACCAGGCCGTACCGGCCGTCGAGCAGCCCCGGGACGCGCTCCCGCAGCAGCGCGGTGTAGTCGGCGAAGGCGGGGGTGTGCTCCTCGGACGCGAAGTTGACCGGCAGACCGCCGCCGATGTCGATGGTGTCGATCTGCCGCCGGCCTGCCGCCGCGTTGATCTCCTCCGCGAGCTCGTACGCTGCGAGGACGCCCTCCGTCATCCGGGTCAGGGCCATGCCCTGGGAGCCGGAGTGGGTGTGCAGCCGGGTCAGCCAGGGCCGCTCGAGACACGCGCGGACGAGCCGCTCCCGTGAACCCTCGTCGCGGAGGGTCACACCGAACTTGGACGTCGGTGTCGCCGTCGACAGGGCGCCGATGGAGCCGCCGCCGACCTGTGCGTTCACCCGCAGGCCCAGCGGCGAGGCGGTGGGCCCGGCGGCGACGAGCTCGTCGATGCGGGCCAGTTCCTGCCAGTTGTCGGCGTTGACGGCGATGCCCAGGGCGAGGGCCTCCCGCAGCTCGGCGACCGTCTTGGCAGGGGAGTCCAGCACGATCGAGCCGGACGGCAGTCCGGCGGCCCGCGCCAGTGCCAGCTCTCCGGGGCTCGCGACCTCCGCGCCCATGCCCTCGGCGTGCAGCAGCGCGAGCACCGGCACCAGCGGGGCGGCCTTCACGGCGAAGGCGTGCAGCACCGGCGCGTCGGTGACGGCGGCGAAAGCGGCCCGCAGCGCCGCCACCGACGAGCGGATACCCGCCACGTCGATCAGGGCGGTCACGGGCTGGTCCTCGGAGAGAAGTCCCTGTTCCACGGCCGCTCGTACGGCCCGGTCCCGGCGGTCGACAGTCATGTGCGCCAGCCAATCACCCGGCGGTTCGCGCCGCAGCTGTTGACTACATCTATTCAGGAAGTAAGTATGTGAATAGAAAATCCACACATCTTCGCGAGGAGGCACCGCCATGTCAGGACCCCGCCCCGTACGGGCACCGCGCGGCAGCGAACTGAGCGCCCTGGGATGGCAGCAGGAAGCCGCGCTGCGGATGCTGCAGAACAACCTCGACCCGGAGGTCGCCGAGCATCCCGACAAGCTCGTCGTCTACGGCGGCACGGGGAAGGCCGCGCGGGACTGGCGCTCCTTCGACGCGATGGTCCGCACGCTGCGAACGCTCAAGCAGGACGAGACGATGCTCGTCCAGTCCGGCCGTCCGGTCGGCGTCATGCAGACCCACGAGTGGGCGCCGCGCGTGCTCATCGCCAACTCCAACCTGGTCGGCGACTGGGCGAACTGGGAGGAGTTCCGGCGCCTCGAGCAGCTGGGCCTGACCATGTACGGCCAGATGACCGCCGGCTCCTGGATCTACATCGGCACCCAGGGCATCCTCCAGGGCACCTACGAGACGTTCGCCGCCGTCGCGGCCAAGAAGTTCAACGGCACGCTCGCGGGCACGATCACCCTCACCGCCGGCCTCGGCGGCATGGGCGGCGCCCAGCCGCTCGCCGTCACCATGAACGACGGCGTCGCGATCTGCATCGACTGCGACCCGCGCGCCATCGAGCGGCGCATCGAGCACCGCTACCTGGACGTCAGGGCCGACTCCCTGGAGCACGCCCTCCAGCTCGCCGTCGAGGCCCGGGACGCCCGCCGCCCGCTGTCCATCGGCCTCCTCGGCAACGCTGCCGACCTGCTGCCGCGGATGCTCGCGGAGGGCGCGCCGATCGACATCGTCACCGACCAGACCTCCGCCCACGACCCGCTGTCCTACCTGCCCGTCGGCGTCGACTTCGACGACATGGCCTCGTACGCGGCGAAGGACCCGGCCGGCTTCACCACCCGTGCCCGGGAGTCGATGGCCACCCATGTCGAGGCCATGGTCGGCTTCATGGACGCGGGCGCCGAGGTCTTCGACTACGGCAACTCGATCAGGGGCGAGGCCCAGCTCGCCGGCTACGACCGGGCGTTCGCCTTCCCGGGCTTCGTGCCCGCGTACATCCGGCCGCTGTTCTGCGAGGGCAAGGGACCGTTCCGCTGGGCGGCGCTCTCGGGCGAGGCGTCCGACATCGCCAAGACCGACAAGGCGATCCTCGACCTCTTCCCGGAGAACGAGTCCCTGCACCGCTGGATCAAGATGGCCGGCGAGCGGGTCCACTTCCAGGGACTGCCGGCGCGCATCTGCTGGCTCGGCTACGGCGAGCGCGACCGGGCGGGCGAGCGGTTCAACGACATGGTCGCGAGCGGTGAGCTGGCCGCCCCGCTGGCGATCGGCCGGGACCACCTCGACTGCGGCTCCGTCGCCTCCCCGTACCGCGAGACCGAGGCGATGCTCGACGGTTCCGACGCGATCGCGGACTGGCCTCTGCTGAACGCGATGGTGAACGTCGCGTCGGGCGCGTCGTGGGTCTCCCTCCACCACGGAGGCGGTGTCGGCATGGGCCGTTCCATCCACGCCGGCCAGGTGTCGGTGGCGGACGGCACGAAGCTGGCGGGCGAGAAGATCCGCCGCGTCCTCACCAACGACCCGGGGATGGGCGTGATCCGCCACGTGGACGCGGGCTACGAGAGCGCCGAGTCGGTCGCCGACGCCAAGGGCGTCCGCGTGCCGATGCGGGAGGACTCGTGACGAGCGAGGGCCGCCCCGGCTCGGCCGGTTCCGCCGCCGGGACCGGCACAGTGTCAGGCACAGGCGCGGCCGCCGGGTCCGGCACCGGCTCCGCGGCGGGGTCGTTCCACGAGATGTGGCGCGACCTGCGCCCCATCGGCCGCGACGCGTCCACCGGCGGGTACCGCAGGTACGCCTGGACCGCCGCCGACGCCGACTGCCGGTCGTGGTTCAGGGCGCAGGCCGAGTCACGTGGCCTCGCCTACGAGACCGACCGCAACGGCAACCAGTGGGCCTGGCTCGGCGACCCCGCCCAGGGCGACGCCGTGGTCACCGGCTCGCACCTCGACTCCGTACCGGACGGCGGAGCCTTCGACGGCCCTCTCGGCGTCGTGACCTCCTTCGCCGCCCTCGACGAACTCCGCCGCAGGGGAGCGGAGTTCACCCGGCCCCTCGCCGTCACCAACTTCGGTGACGAGGAGGGCGCCCGGTTCGGGCTCGCCTGTGTCGGGTCCCGGCTGAGTGCCGGGCAGCTGACACGGGAGAAGGCGTACGAACTCCGTGACGCTGACGGCATCAGCCTTCCGCAGGCCATGGAGGCGGCGGGGTACGACCCGGCAGCCATCGGTCCCGACCCCGAACGCCTCGCCCGGATCGGCGCGTTCGTGGAACTGCACGTCGAGCAGGGCCGTGCCCTGGACCTGTCCGGTGACGCCGTCGGCATCGCGTCCGCCATCTGGCCGCACGGGCGCTGGCGGTTCGACTTCGCCGGTGAGGCCAACCACGCCGGCACCACCCGGCTCGCCGACCGGCGCGACCCGATGCTGACGTACGCGCAGACCGTTCTCGCCGCGCGACGGGAGGCGGAACTCGCGGGCGCGGTGGCCACGTTCGGAAAGATCTCCGTCGAGCCGAACGGCGTGAACGCCATCCCGTCGCTGGTGCGCGGCTGGCTGGACTCCCGGGCGCCCGACCAGGCCACCCTCGACACGGTCGTCGCCGCCGTCGAGCAGGCGGCGCGGGAACGCGCCGAGCGCGACGGCGTGGACCTCTCGGTCGTACAGGAGTCGTTCACGCCGGTGATCGAGTTCGAGCACGCTCTGCGCGACGAGCTGAACAAGATCCTCGGGGGCGCCGTCCCCGTGCTCGGCACGGGCGCGGGACACGACGCGGGAATCCTCTCCACGTCCGTCCCGACCGCGATGCTGTTCGTACGCAACCCCACCGGTGTCTCGCACTCCCCGGCCGAGTCGGCGGACGAGGACGACTGCGTGGCCGGGGTTCTCGCACTCGCCGACGTACTGGAGGGCCTGGCGTGCAGGTGACCACGTACTGGCTGGAACACGCCTGGCTCGGCGCGCACGCCGAGCCGGGCGTGGCCCTCGACGTGACGGACGGCCGGATCACCGCCGTACGGCAGGGGGTCGAGACACCGCCGCCGGGGGCGGAGGTGCTGCGCGGCTTCACGCTTCCCGGCCTCGCGAACGCCCACTCGCACGCCTTCCACCGCGCGCTGCGCGGCACGGTGCAGGTCGGCTCCGGGACCTTCTGGACCTGGCGGGAGGTGATGTACGACGTGGCCGTCCGCCTGACCCCCGACTCGTACTTCACGCTGGCCCGCGCGGTCTACGCCGAGATGGCGCTGGCCGGCATCACCGCGGTCGGTGAGTTCCACTATCTGCACCACGCGCCGGGCGGCGTGCCGTACGCCGATCCCAACGCGATGGGCGAGGCGCTGATCGCGGCTGCCGGCGAGGCCGGAATCCGGATCACCCTGCTCGACACCGCCTACCTGTCCGCCGGTTTCGGAGAACCACCCACCAGCCACCAGTTGCGCTTCTCCGACGGCACGGCGGACGCGTGGGCCCAGCGGGCCGATTCGCTGAAGGACGGCGGACACGTACGGATCGGCGCCGCGATCCACTCCGTACGGGCCGTGCCCGCCGAGCAGCTGCCGACGGTCGCGTCCTGGGCCGCCGCCCGCAACGCGCCCCTGCACGTCCACCTCTCCGAGCAGACGGCTGAGAACGACGCCTGCCTCGCCGCGCACGGCCGCACCCCCACCCGGCTGCTGGCCGACCACGGCGTGCTCGGCGCCCGCACCACGGGCGTGCACAACACCCACCTCACCGACGACGACATCGCGCTGCTCGGCGGCACGACGACGGGCACCTGCATGTGCCCGACGACGGAACGCGACCTCGCGGACGGCATCGGCCCCGCCCCCGCCCTTCAGGCGGCCGGCTCGCCCCTGTCCCTCGGCAGCGACAGCCACGCCGTGATCGACCTGTTCGAGGAGGCCCGTGCCATGGAGCTGAACGAGCGCCTGCGCTCGCGCACCAGGGGCCACTGGACGGCCGCGGCGCTGCTGCGGGCCGCCACCGCCGACGGACACGCCGCACTGGGCTGGCACGAGGCGGGCCGCCTCGAGCCGGGCGCGCTCGCGGACTTCACGACCGTCGCCCTGGACACCGTCAGGACAGCGGGGCCGCCACCGCGTCTGGCAGCTGAGACAGCGGTATTCGCCGGGTCGGCAGCGGACGTGCGCCATACGGTCGTGGGTGGCCGCCATGTCGTACGGGACGGGGTCCATGCCGCGGTTCCCGACGCTGCACGAGCTCTGACGGACGCGATCGCCGCACTGCACGGCTGAAGGAGGCACCCCGCACCATGAACAGCGGCCACGAGACGACGAACAACGCCCCGGCGACGCCCGGCCCCGCGACGACGAACAGCGCCGTCGCGGCGACGGCCACCGTCATCACCAACATCGCCAGCCTGGTCACCAACGACCCCTCCCTCGGTGACGGATCCCCCCTCGGACTGATCCGGGACGCGGCCGTCGTCATCGACGGCGACCGCATCGCCTGGATCGGTGAGAAGAGCAAAGCACCCGCCACTGACAACCGGCTCGACGCCGGCGGCCGGGCGGTCGTCCCCGGCTTCGTCGACTCGCACTCGCACCTCGTCTTCGCCGGTGACCGCACCGCCGAGTTCAACGCCCGGATGTCCGGGCAGGCGTACGCCGCGGGCGGCATCCGGACCACCGTCGCCGCGACCCGCGCCGCGAGCGACGCCCAGCTGGACGCCAACGTCGCCCGCTATCTCGCGGAGGCCCTCCGGCAAGGGACCACCGTCATGGAGACCAAGTCCGGTTACGGGCTCACCGTCGAGGACGAGGCGCGTGCCCTGCGGATCGCCGCCGCGCACACCGACGAGGTCACCTACCTCGGAGCGCACATCGTGTCCCCGGACTACGCCGACGACCCGGCGGCCTACGTCGCCCTGGTGACCGGCGAGATGCTCGACGCCTGCGCGCCGTACGCCCGCTGGGTGGACGTCTTCTGCGAGAAGGGCGCGTTCGACGCGGACCAGGCGCGGGCCGTCCTCACCGCGGGCAAGGCGCGGGGGCTGACTCCCCGCGTGCACGCCAACCAGCTCACCTACGGTCCCGGCGTGCAGCTCGCCGTCGAGCTGGACGCCGCGTCCGCCGACCACTGCACCCACCTCACCGACGCGGACGTGGACGCGCTCGCCAACAGCGCGACGGTCGCGACGCTGCTGCCGGGCGCCGAGTTCTCGACCCGCGCCGAGTGGCCGGACGCCCGTCGGCTCATCGACGCCGGCGCGACGGTCGCGCTGTCGACGGACTGCAACCCGGGCTCGTCGTTCACCTCGTCGATGGCGTTCTGCGTCGCGCTCGCCGTACGCGACATGGGGATGACGCCCGACGAGGCGCTCTGGTCGGCGACCGCCGGCGGGGCGGCGGCCCTGCGCCGCACGGACGTGGGCCGCCTCGGCGTCGGCGCCCGCGCCGATCTCGTACTGCTGGACGCGCCCAGCCATGTGCACCTGGCGTACCGGCCGGGTGTTCCGCTGGTGAGCGAGGTGTGGCGGGCCGGCCGTCGCGCCGCGTAGGCCGCCGCCACCGGGCCGGCCCGCGCGAGGCGTGCGCCGGTACGGCCGGGGCCGGCCGGCTCAGCTCCGCTGCTCCGGCCGCTCCTGCGGCGTCCCGGTCCGCGGCCACGACACGGACCGCCCCGCCGATTCTGAACCGGACGGGCCCGGCCCCTCAGGGTTTCCCGGGCAGCAGGTGCCGCCAGCTGCCCGGGTGCGCCGCCAGGTAGTCGCGCAGCCCCTGTGCGGGGTGACCCGTCAGCCGGGGCACCGCGTCGGAGACGGTGGCCATCTCGCCCCTCGCGATCGCCTCGTACGAGCTGACCCAGCCCGTCACCTCCCAGTCCTCCGCGCCGTACCCGGCCCTGGAGGCGTACGCCTCGTCGCGGGACTCGAGGTGGTAGCTGACGGTGCGGCCGGTGACCTCGCTCAGCGTCCGCGCGGCCTCGGCGAGTGTGAACGCGTCGGGGCCGGTGAGGTCGTACACGACCCGGTCGTGCGTGCGGCTCCCGTCCAGCAGCACGGCCGCCGCCGCGTCGGCGATGTCGTCGTGGGCGACGGCGGCCACCCGGCCCTGGCCGCCAGGGCCGCGCAGCACCCCGTCCTCGCCGGTCATCGAAGGGAACGCGGCCAGATAGAAGTTGTCCCGCAGGAAGGTGTGGCGCACCCCGCAGGAGCGGATGTACTGCTCGGTGTGCCAGTGGTCGCGGGCGAAGGTGAACGTCGCGTCCGGCGCCGCGCCGACGAACGACACGTACACGATCCGCTCGACGCCCGCGGCGACCGCCGCGTCCACGGCCGTGCAGTGCTCCTTCACCCGGTCCGGGGCCTCGTGCGCGGAGACCATGAACAGCGTCTGCGCCCCGTCGAGGGCGCGCCGCATCGCCTCGCCGTCGCCGTAGGAGGCGGGGCGGGCGACCGTCGCGCCCGGCAGTTCGGGCAACCGGGTGGGATCGCGGCCGATCAGCCGCGTCGCGGCGTCCGCACCGGAGAGCCGGCGCGCCACCCGGCCGCCGACGCGGCCGCTCGCTCCGGTGACTGCGATGACTGGGAGCATGACGGTGTCCTCTTCTGCTGGGATGCGCGGTCCTCTTCCGCCGGGACGCGCGGTCCGGCCGGTGTGTGCACCAGTCTCGCGGGCGCCGGCGGCCCGGTGGCGCGCGACATGCGACAGTGGGCGGATGCGAACCATCGGGCTGATCGGCGGCATGAGCTGGGAATCCAGCGCGGAGTACTACCGGCTTCTCAACGAGTTCGTGCGCGACCGGCTCGGCGGGCTCCATTCGGCGCGATGCGTGCTCCACTCCGTCGACTTCGCGGAGATCGAGCAGCTCCAGACGGCCGGTGAGTGGGAGCGTGCCGGCGAGATCCTCGCGGCGGCCGCCCGAGGTCTCGAGGCCGCCGGTGCCGAACTGCTGCTGATCTGCACCAACACCATGCACAAGGTCGCCGGCCAGGTCGAGGCAGCGGTCCGGGTGCCGCTGCTGCACCTGGCGGACGCCACCGCGGACGCCGTCAAGGCCCGTGGTCTCACCCGCGTCGGCCTGCTGGGCACCGCCTTCACGATGGAACAGGACTTCTACCGCGAACGCCTCGCCGGGCACGGGCTCGAGGTCCTCACCCCGGATGCGGAGGGGCGTGCGCTGGTCCACCGGGTGATCTACGACGAGTTGTGCCTCGGCGTCGTGCGGGACGAGTCCCGCGCCCGCTACCAGGACGTGATCGGCGAGCTGGTCGGTGCCGGAGCGGAGGGCGTCGTCCTCGGCTGCACCGAGATCGAGCTGCTGATCGGGCCCGGCGACAGCCCTGTGCCGGTGTTCCCGACGACGACACTGCACGCGCGGGCGGCCGTCGAGGCCGCGCTGGCCTGAGCCCGGACGGGCGCCAGGAGGACCGGCCCGGTCCGGGCGGCCGATCGCGGGGGCGCGCGGGCGAACCGGCACGCGTCAGAAGAAGCGTGACGCTCCCTACCGTGTCGGTATTTCGGCCGGTACCGTCGCTCTCCTGGGGGCGAGCTTGTTGAAAGCTCAAGAGCAAGGCCGGGGGGTCGAGTTGAGCGATGTGCGAATCAGGGTCGTGACGCCGGGGGAGCTGGGCGCGAGTCAGACGGAGGCGTGGCGGGAGATGCGCGCGGGTGCGGAAGCACCCGCGAACCCGTTCATGGAGCCCGAGTTCACCCTCGCGGTCGGCCGGGTGCGGGCCCCGGCAAGAGTGGCCGTGCTCTGGGAGGGCGGGGAACCGGCCGGTTTCTTCCCTTACGAGCGGGGGCCGTTGGGGCGGGGGCGGGCCATCGGTCTCGGGGTATCCGACTGCCAGGGTGCGGTCCTGCGGCCCGGTCTGGGCCTCGACCCGCGTGAACTGCTGCGGGCGTGTTCGCTGGCGGCCTGGGAGTTCGACAACCTCGAGGCGGGCCAGAAACTGTTCGAGCCGGACGCGGCCGGTGCGTTCGGCTCGCCCGTCATCGACGTCGCCGCGGGATACGCCGCCTACGAGGAGCGGCTCAGGGAGCGGTCGCCCAAGTTCCTGCGGACCACGCTCGCGAAGGAGCGCAGGCTCGGCCGGCAGGCCGGCGGCGTGCGGTTCGTCCTGGACGAGCGGGACCCGGGCGCGCTGCGGACGCTGATGTCGTGGAAATCCGCCCAGTACCGCAGGACCGGCCGCAGGGACCGCTTCTCGCAGCGGTGGATCAGCACCCTGGTGCGGCAGCTGCACGAGTCGAGGGCGGCCGGCTGCCGAGGGACGCTCTCCGTGCTGTATGCCGGTGACCGGCCGGTCGCCGCGCACTTCGGGCTGCGTTCGCGCACCGTGCTGGCCTGCTGGTTCCCGGCGTACGAGCCCGAGTTCGCCAAGTTCTCACCCGGCCTGATCCTGCATCTGAGGATGGCGGAGGCGGCGGCCCGCGAGGGCGTCGCGCTGCTGGACCTCGGCCGTGGGGCCGCCGAGTACAAGGACGCCCTCAAGACCGGCGAGCTGCGGGTCCACGAGGGCGCGACCCTGCGGCCGGGGCCGGGGGCCGCGCTGTACTGGCTCGGCCGCGAACCGGTGCGCAGGGCCCATGGGTTCGTCCGCGACCATCCGCGGCTCGCCGCGCAGGCCAGACGGACGCTGAACCGGGTGGGCCGGCTGCGGGGGACCCGCTGACGCCGGACGCGGTCCGCAGGGGCATCGGCCCGGCAGCGCACCGTACGCACACCAGGGGGACACGCATGCTGAGCAGATCACTACGGCCCGCCCCGCCCGGCCTGCCGCGGCCGCCTGCGCCGATGCGGGTGGTGGAACTGGACCTCGAAGGCCCCGACGGGCCGGTCCTCGCCTTCCGTCCGGCTCCGCCGGGAGAGGCCGGCGGACTGCCGGGCAGCCCGTTCCGGGCGGAGCCCGCGACCGCTGCGGCGGACGACGTCTTCGCACTGGTCCGGCTGCGCGGGCGGCCCGTCGCCACCGTGGTGTGCCGCGTTCCGAGCGGGCGCAGGGCCGTCGACGCGGTCGCCGTGGCCGCCCGGGCGCGGCTCGCCGGCCGGGAGCCTGCGCCAGCGCCGCCGCACGGCGATCTGCCGCGTACCAGCGTCGTCGTCGCCACCCGCGAGGGCGCCGGACGGCTCGCCCGCGCCCTCGACTCGCTGCTCGCCCAGGACCACCCGGAGTACGAGATCGTCGTCGTGGACAACGCCCCCGTCACGACCGCCACCCGCGATCTCGTCGAGAACAAGTACGGCGGCCTGCGGACCGTACGCGTCCGGTACGTCAGCGAACCCGTGCCGGGCCTCGCCGTGGCCCACAACAGGGGCGTCGCCGTCGCCGACGGCGCGGTGCTCGCGTTCACGGACGACGACGTGGTCGCGGACCCGCACTGGCTCACGTCGCTCACCGCGCCCTTCGCCGACGACCCGCGGATCGGCTGCACGACCGGACTGATCCTGCCCGCCCGGCTGGGCACTCCGGCGCAGATCCTCCTGGAGAGCCACGGCGGCTTCGCCAAAGGGTTCACCCCGCGTACGTACGACCCGCTGCGCCCTCCGGCCGACCAGCCGCTGTTCCCGTTCACCGCGGGCAGCTTCGGGTCCGGCGCCAACATGGCCTTCCGGGCCGCCGTGCTGCGCGGGCTGGGCGGTTTCGACCCGGCCACCGGCACGGGCACGCCCGCCCGCGGCGGCGACGACCTGTACGCGTTCGTCTCCGTCCTCGCCGCGGGGCACCGGCTGCGCTACACGCCGCAGGCGCTGGTGTGGCACCACCACCGTGAGACGTGGCGGGACCTGACCCGGCAGGCGTACGGGTACGGCGCCGGGCTGACCGCCGCCCTGACCGCCCTGCTGGTCCGCCGCCCGGCGCTGCTGCCCGCCCTGCTGCGCGGGCTGCCGGCCGGCCTCGCCCACGCCCGTGCGATCACCGCCTCCCGGGAGGCCGGTACGGGCGGGGCGCCGGGCACGCACGGGGCCAGGGAGCATCCGTGGCCGCGCCATCTGTCCCGGCTGGAACGCCGCGGGATGCTCACCGGCCCGCTCGGATACGTGAGGGCACGGCTGCGGCTGCGCGGCGTCGACCTGCCCGACGTCGCGGCGGGGAGGCGCTGACATGCCGGACGCGATCCCGGTGCTGCTCTACCACGCCGTCATGGACGATCCGCCCGCCTGGATCGCCGAATTCACCGTCACTCCGGCGCAGTTCGGGGCGCATCTCGACGCCGTCGCGGCGAGCGGCCGCACCCCGGTGACCGTAGGCACGCTCGTGGACGCGCTCACCGGCGGCGGCCCGCTGCCCCCACGGCCCGTCGTCCTCACCTTCGACGACGGTTTCGCCGATCTGCCCGGGCCGACCGCGGAAGCGCTCGCCGGCCGCTGCATGCCGGCCACCGCGTATCTCACCACCGGGGCGCTCACGCCCGGCCGGACCAGCCTGCTGCCGCCGGCGCCGATGATGACCCTGTCCCGGGCGCCGCTGCTGGAGCAGTACGGCATGGAAGTGGGCGCGCACACCGTCACCCATCCGCAGCTCGACACCCTGCCGCCCGCCGAACTGGACCGGGAACTGCGCGAGGCGAAGGCGGAGTTGGAGGACGTGCTCGGCCATGAGGTGAGGCAACTGGCCTATCCGCACGGCTACAACAGCCGTGCCGTCCGCAGGGCGGCGGCCGCGGCGGGCTACACGTCGGCCGCCGCGGTGCGGCACGCGCTCAGCTCACCGGCCGACGAGGCGTACCGCATCGCCCGCCTCATCGTGCGCCGCACCCACACGGTGGCGGACGTCGAGGCGTGGATGGACGCCGGGGGCGGTGTGCCCGTCGCGCCGTTCCCCGACGGGCTGCCGACGGTGGGCTGGCGGCTGTACCGGCGTGCCCGTGCGGTGGTGCGGGGAAGGCAGTTCGCGGGCTGACCCGGGAGGCGGCTCAGCCCCGAGGCACGCGCTGGCCGAAGTACGGGTCGGACACGGCGCGTCGCAGGGCCTGCCAGGAGGACTCCCGCGCGAGCGACAGGTCGCAGCCGGGCCCCGGGTCGCGGTGGTTCCACTGGAGCGCGGCCCGCACCCCGTCCAGTTCCTTCACCACGTCCGGGACCTCCGCGTACCACTCGGCCTGCGCGCCCGGGCGGGCCGGATCGTCGGCCGTGCCGAACTCGGAGAGCATCAGGGGTTTGTCGCGGGAGATGTGCTCCCTGATCCACCGGTGGGACGCGGTCTGCGTCTCCTCGAAGCTCTTCCAGGACGTCCGGTGGCAGCGGAAGTAGTTGTACTGGTTGTAGCCGATCCAGTCGACGTACGCGTCGCCCGGATACAGCCGCGGGAACAGCGCCGCGTGCCCGGTCCAGCCGGTGACGACCCAGGTCCAGACGACGTTCTGAACGCCCAGTTCACGGAACCGGTCATGGATGTGGCGGTAGGCGGCGACGTACTCCCCCGGCGTGCCCGCGGCCGGGGTGCGGGTGTCCATCTCCAGGTCGAACGAGAGGAACACCTTCTTCCCGTACGCCTTGATCCGCCGCGCCTGCACGTCGACGACGCTTCGGTCGAGCTGCCCCGCCGCGATCTGCCGCCAGGTCGGCTGCTGTTCGGGCCGGCCGTTCCACCACTTGCTCTCCCACGACAGCAGCAGCAAGCGGTCCCGGCCGACGCGCTGTTCCTGCTCGGTCAGCAGCCGGCCCTCGAGGCCGTCGGTGGACATGTCGTGGTAGGCGTACACGATGTCCAGCCGCCGCCCGAGCCGCTTCTCGTAGGCGAGGACCTTCTCCTCCAGGTCGGTCTTCTCGTGCCGGACGTAGGCGCCGAACCAGGCGCCGCAAGGGGGCACCAGCAGTTCGGTGGCGCGGCACCGGGGACTGCCGGGCGAGGGCGGGGCACTGTCCCCTGGGCCGGCGAACGTGAGGGCGAGCACCCCGCAGAGCAGCACCGCGGACACCACCGCCACCCAGGGCCGGCGGTGGTGCCGCGGCACTCCCGTGAGGGTCACGTGAGGGACCCCTTCCTCGGCGGGGAGGCGGAGCGGGCGGCCGGCGCCCGGCCGGTGACCTGCGGGCAGCACGCGGCGAGCGTGGTCGCCGCGGCCAGCAGGACAAGCAGCCGCAGTCCGCTGAAGGCGCCGGCGGCGAGCAGCGCGGTCGCGCAGAGGACCGCCGCGCCCACACTCAGGAAGAGCGCCAGGACGAGCTGCTCCAGCCGGTCGGAGTCGCGGGTGAAGCCGTCGTCCTGCGCGGCCGCGCCGTAACGGCGCAGGGCGGGCGCGCAGATGCGGACGGCGGCGGCGCCGGGGCCCGCGAGGAGGAAGGCGACGACGGGCAGTGTCCGCAGCGGCGAGGCGGCGGGCAGCGCGGTGGCGGCCACCGCGCACCAGCCCACCAGTGGTGGCAGCAGCCGGAATGTGAGCGATCCGGGTCTCATGGTGTGCTCCCTGTCGTGGGCCTGAGTGCGTAGACGACACCGGCGCTGTTGCCGGCGACCCGCTCGAACAAGGGCGAGTCGGCCACGGACCGTTCGATGCGCCGCAGCTCCGCGGCGCTGAGCATGCCGTTCATCTCGGAGCCCGCGATCTGGCCCCTCGTGAGTAGGAAGTACGCCCGGCCCGGCGAAGCCACCCCGGCCATGTCGCGGGCGAGTGTGCCGGCCGGGTCGGCGAGGATCTCCCGCACATGGCTCTTGGCGTCCTCGAGGAACCAGTAGTGGCCGACCTCTCCGTACGAGGCGTACGCCAGCGGGTAGTTGCGGTGCGCGGCGACGACGAGCGAGCCGGGCGGAGCACCGTCGATCACCTGCCGGACGAGCTCGACCTCGTCCGGCGGGAAGTAGCTGAGCCGGTCCTTGCCCGCGTAGGCGGGCACGAACGCGGCGGTGAGCACGAGCAGCGCGGCCCCGGCGAGCACGATCCGCCGCCGTCCGCCGTCGCCCGCCCCCGCCGTCGGGACGTCCGGGGAGGCGTCGGCCGCCGCCGGGGGAAGCAGGACCGCTGCCGCGAAGAAGCACGCGCCGGGCAGCATGAACAGCAGCACCCGGAAGATCATCTCGCTGCCGTAGTCGTTCGCGACGAGCATCAGCAGCGGGACGGCGGTGAGCAGCAGCAGCGGCCGGGCCCGGGTCCGCAGTGCTTTCCGTCGCAGCACGCCGAGCGCGGCGAGCAGCAGCACCGCCCCCGACAGCAACCGGGCCACCCACGACACGGTCACCGGGCCGGTCCCCGTCGGCGTCGACCCGTAGCCCGTCTCCAGGTTGCCGCGCACGTCGCCGAAGGACCGGAGCATCTCGGGCACCGCCTCGCGCAGGAAGGGCAGCGAGACGGTCAGGTTCCAGGCCAGGAACATCACGGCCAGCGCGGCCAGCGCGGGCAGCGCCCACGCGCGGCGGTCGCGGGTCAGGCACAGCGCGGCGAGCCCCGCCCCCAGCATGACCGGCGTGAGCTGGTGCGAGACGACGACGGCCGCGATCAGGGGGAGCAGCAGGGCCGTCCACAGGAGGCGCCCCCGGGGCCGTGCGCCGTCCTCGGTCCGGCCGTCGCGGCGCAGCACCACCGCGATCACACCGAGGTACAGGGCGAACGCGAGGGACTGCGGCGAGAAGTAGTCCTGGCCGACCCAGTTGGCGACGTGGAACAGCCACACGGCCGTCCAGACGAGCCTGCGGTCCTGCGTGAACGTGCGGTAGACCAGCAGCAGCGGAGCGAGCAGCAGCAGACTCGAGAACAGCGGCCACCAGGCCATGAAGGCCGCCGCGCTCTCCGCGCCCGTGAGCCGTACGAGGCCTGCCTGCGCGGCGAAGAAGCCCGGCCACTGGTCGTAGACGGTCATGTCACCGAGCCGCTCGGCCGTCGTCTCCAGCCGGCCGGCGGACAGCAGATGCTCCACGACCGCGTCGTGCTTCCACGCCCACGCGTACAGCGCGGTCGGGTAGACGAGCGCCTGGGTGGCCCGTTCGATCAGCAGCAGTCCCAGCACGTACGCGGCGGGCCAGCCGCCGCCCCGCGCCGGATCGCGCACGCAGTACCAGAAGCCGCCGGTCAGCAGTGCCAGGGCGGCCCAATAGGTGACGGGCAGCGCGCCGACCAGCCCGAAGTCTCCGAGCCCGACCGGATCGGTGCGCAGTACCGAGTGCGCCCACAGCGCGAGCGCGCCCGCGAGGGGCAGCGCCGCGCCCCAGGGCACGCGCCGGCGCACGCCGACGGGGTCGGCGGCGGGCGGGCCGGACGTCTCCGCCGTGGGCCCGGCGTCCGAGGTGACGGGCAGGTGCACGCTTTTCCCCCAGGTCATTCGATACGGCGGTGTCGGCGACGGCGCCCGCGCAGCAGGGCGAGCACAAGTACCGCGCAGAGCAGGGACAGTTGCAGCGGAAGCAGGACGGCGTCGAGCTGCTCCCGCAGGGCCCGTCCGCCGGCGAGGAGCAGCAGCAGGACGGCCCAGCGGGCGCCGCCCGGCAGCCGGACGAGCCAGAGGATCACGAACACGGCGGCGAGGCACAGGAGTTGCCCCACGGCGGTCCGCAGCCCGCTCCACGGCGCGGTGTGCAGCGCGGCGAACGTGGCGAGCAGGCCGCCGCCGAGCAGCCCGGGCTGCGGCGTCGGCAGGGCGGCGGCCGCGACCTGGACGAAGAGGAGCAGCGAGAGACCCGCGAGGCTCAGCGACGGCAGGGCCCACGGCCAGTCGACGTGGCCGGCGTCCGGCCGGTGCGCCAACGGCGTCCAGAACAGCCCCGCGCCGAACCCGAGGAACAGCCACAGCACCGTGACCGCCCACTCCTCGCCGACGCGCGCACGGGCCCGGGCCGCCCGGACGCGGAGCCCGGGAGGGGGCGGGCGTCCCCCGGCGAGGACCGCACGCAGCCCCGGCACGCACGCCAGCGCCATCGCCGTCATCGACAGCAGCATCGCCCAGCCGGCCCCCGCGATCCCGGCCGGACCCAGAAGCAGCGCCGCGCTGCCGAGGACCAGTACGCACATGGCGGCCTGGAGCACGGCCAGCACGCCCGTACGCCCCTGGACCCGCAGGACGCCGATGTACAGCTCCACGGCGACACGGGGCAGGGCCGCCGCCGCCAGCAGCCGCAGCACGGTGGTGCCGTGCGCCGCGTAGTCCTCGCCGAAGGGGGCGAGGATCTGAGGGGCGAACACGACGAGGACGGCCACGACCGGGACGAGCAGCATCGCCATCCGACGCAGTGCGCCGCGCACCCCCGCGGCCAGGGTTTCCGGACTGTGCGAGGCGTGCGCCGTCAGCGAGGAGGCCATGTTGATGGCCATGAACTCCATCGTGCCGCCGACGGTGTAGGCGATGTAGAAGAAGCCGTTGTGCGCGGCGTCGAAGCTGACGGCGACCATCACCGGCAGCAGGTTGATCATCGCCAGGGAGAACAGCGCCCCCACCGAGTCACCGGCCAGGAAGCGGCCGATGTCGCGCAGGCTCGGCGGCTCGCGGTCGTGGTCGGCCGCCGCCTGCCTCGGGATCAGCCGGCGGAAGACCATCCAGCCGAGCGGCAGGACGGACAGGGCGATCGCGACGGCCCAGGAGACGAAGATGCCGAGCACCGGCAGGGCGCCGGCGAACACCACGAGCAGCAGCAGCTTGCCGACGGAGAACACAGTGTTGCCGACCGGCACCCACACGGCTCTGCGCAGGCCCGTGAGCACGCCGTCCTGGAGGGTGAGCAGCGCCCACCCGATGCAGGACGCCGTGAAGACGGCTCCGGCGGTGAGGCCCCCGAGCAGGGCGTACGACGGGCCCCACAGGTCCAGCGTGAAGAGGAAGGCGACGGACGCCAGGCACACGACGAGCGAGCTGAGCGCGTACGCCCGCCGCACCAGGGCCCCGGTCCCGCGCCCGGCCCGGGGCACGTACCGGACGACCGCGCCGATCATGGTGGTGGCGGTGAGCGAGGAGAGCAGCCGCATCGCGGCGATGGCGGCGGACCCCTGCCCGACGGCCTCCTGCGTGTAGTGGCGGGCGGCCACCAGCCAGAATCCGAGTCCGAGCGCGGCGGACACCCCGGTCGAGAGCATGAGCGCGTAGGCGTTGCGGAACAGCGAGTCACCGGCACCGGGCCCGGGTGTGCCGGTGTGCGTCGCGTCACGGTCGCCCGCCGGCGGCGGGCCACCGGCCGCCCTCTCGCCGCCGCCCGGCCCGGCCCCCAGGAGCGGCACGGCCGTCGCCGTGTCCGCGCCCTCGCCCGCGCCGGGGGCGTCAGGCACCGGCATCGCCCCGGCGGGGCAGCCGCGGGGCCGCCGGCGACGGGCCGGGGCGGCGCAGGACATGGGGCGGTACACGGGCCGGCGCCCGGGTGGGGGCGGTCTGCGGCGGCCTGGCCGGTCGTACGCCGGCACGGTCCAGGACCACCGCGGCCTGTTCGGCCCGCAGGGGATCGACCGGCAGGGCGTGGCGCGCGAACCACGACGCCGCGGCGGGGGCGGGCGACGGGTCGGTGAAGTGGTCACCCGCGTACCGGTCGAGCGGCGGGTCGTAGAGATAGCCGACGGGGATCCGGTGCCGGGCCAGCGCCGCCGTCGCGGCGGTCCGGTCCTCCACGAGCAGCGGTACCCGGAACAGCGGCTGCGCGGGGCCCGGCCGGGGAGCGGCCCACGGCGTGTCCAACAGCCTCTGGGTGCCCGTGAGATGGGCCGCGAGCCGCTCGTCGAGGCGTGCCAGCAGCCGCTCCGTACGCCGTAACCGCAGCCGGCCAGGCACGAGCCGGTAGCTGTGCATGTCCACCCGCGCCCAGGAGTCGAACGCGTCGAGCGACGGGGACCGCGGCAGCGCACGCGCCAGTTCGTCCGGGCGCAGCGCCATCCGGATCTCCGTGCGCTCCTCGAGGCCGAGGAGTCGCAGCGCCGCGCGTGCCGCTTCGGTGAGCCGCAGGCCCCGCAGCCCGGCCTCCGCGTACGGCCGCAGCCCGTAGGCGAGCTCCGCCGACAGCCGTGCGGGTGCCAGCAAGGCGTCCCTGGCCCGCGCCAGCTCCTCCCGCGACGCGGGGTCGGCGACGGCGAGGAACCCGCCCGTGCCGGCGCCGGTGTGTTTGGAGAGGCTGAAGACGGAGGCGTCGCCGAAGCCGCCGACGGGCCTCCCGGCCAGCACGGTGCCGATGGCGTGCGCCGCGTCCTCCAGCAGCGGGATGCCCGACGCGTCGCAGCGTGCGCGCAGTTCGGGGGCGGGGTCCGGATTCCCGTACAGGTTGGTGGTGAGGACGGCGGAGAGGCTCCGCCACAGGGACTCGGGGACGGCCTCGGCGTCGATGGTGCCGTCGTCCGCCCGCAGCGGCGCCTGCACGGGGCGCAGACCGGCCGCGAGCACCACGAAGAAGATCACGTCGTCGTTGACCGGCGACATCAGTATCCGCCCGCCCGGCCGGCACCAGTGGCGCAGCGCCACATAGAGGCCGAGACGGCATGACGGCACGTACAGGCACTCCCTGCCCAGACGGCGGCGCATCAGCTCTTCGAGCGGTGCGTACGCCTGCGGGCAGCCCTCCCCAAGAGCCATGTGTTTCCCCCCACTTGCCCCTGGGTCAATGTGGACCAATCGGGACTGCCCCGTCAATAACGTGGAAGGGCCCATTCCTTGACGGAATGGGCCCTTCCGGGTGCGGGTGAGGTGGTCCGCTCACTCCTCCAGCGTCAGGCCCTTGCGGAGCCTGCGCAGGGTCCGGGACAGCAGCCTGGATACGTGCATCTGCGAGATGCCGAGCTCTTCACCGATCTCCGACTGCGTCATGTTGGCGACGAAACGCAGGGAGAGGATCTGGCGGTCGCGCGGCGGAAGGCTCGCGATCATCGGCCTGAGCGACTCGATGTACTCGATGCCTTCGAGCCCGTGGTCCTCGTAGCCGATGCGGTTGGCGAGGGCGCCCTCGCTGTCGTCCTCCTCCGGCTGGGCGTCCAGCGAGCTCGCGGTGTACGCGTTGCTCGCGGCCATGCCCTCCACGACCTCGTCCCGGCCGATGTCGAGCCGCTGCGCGAGCTCGTCGACGGTGGGGGCGCGGTCGAGCTGCTGGGAGAGCTCGTCCCCCGCCTTCGCGAGGTCCAGCCGCAGCTCCTGGAGCCGGCGCGGCACACGCACCGACCAACTGGTGTCGCGGAAGAAGCGCTTGATCTCGCCGATGATGGTCGGCATCGCGAAGGTGGGGAACTCGACGCCGCGGCTGAGTTCGAAGCGGTCGATCGCCTTGATCAGGCCGATCGTGCCGACCTGGACGATGTCCTCCATCGGTTCGCTGCGGGTGCGGAACCGTGAGGCGGCGAACTTGACCAGCGCGAGGTTCAGTTCCACCAGGGTGTTACGGACGTACGCGTACTCGTGCGTGCCCTCCTCGAGGGACGCGAGGCGTGCGAAGAGCGTCTTGGACAGTTCTCGCGCGTCCAGCGCTCCCACCTGTTCGAACGGCGGGATCTCCGGAAGGCCCTCGAGGGCTTCGAGGCCCGTGGCCTGTTCGTCGGTGGGGGTGGACAGTGTCGACGGCGCGGTGGGGGTTCGCGATGCGTCGAGCCGGGGTGACATGGTCTCCTCCATCGTTCTCGGCATATGGCTGCCGAAGCCCATACATGCTGCTGCGGTGAGCGGCGCCTCCAAAGCCGGCCGTGTTGGTTGTGTCCCTACTAGCCCTACCCGGTCTGCCACGACGATCGCAAGTGGCATATCGGCAGTATGTCCGTATTGTCGGTTAGTTCGGCTACCAGTGTGCGCGTGGAGGGCGTAGGGTTCGACGGACGTCAGCGCCGTCCGTCGACGGTGCCGACGTGATGTACGACACGGTGGCGACACACTGAACGACACGGCGAAAAGGGACGGCATGGACCGCGAGACGGTCGGCAGCGTCAATCGGGGCCGGCTTCAGGTCGAGGTTCGGACCGAGGGCCGCAGCGAAATCGTGAAGCCGGTGGGTGAGCTCGATCACCACACGGCGGACCTGCTGCGCGTGCCCTTGGAGGAGGCGATCGAACGCGGTCGCGTACGTCTGGTCATCGACTGCTCGCAGCTGGAGTTCTGTGATTCCACGGGACTCAATGTGCTGCTCGGTGCCCGGTTGAAGGCCGAGGCCGGTGGCGGTGGGGTCCATCTGGCAGGGATGCTGCCGGTGGTGGCGAGGGTCTTCGAGATCACCGGCGCCGAGGCGGTCTTCACGGTGCACGACTCCGTCGAAGCGGCCCTGGTCCACTGACCGGCCGCCCTGTTGCCCGCGTCACGCGGGCCGGATCCGCTCAGTGGGTGTTGTCACGGGCCGGTCGGGCAGGAGAACCCCCGCAGACCGTTGAACGCCCAGCACTCTGCGTACTTGAGACCATGGCGAACTGGTGAATCGGTGAATCGGTGAGGTGAAGCGCTGATGAGCACCACCCGGCAACAGCAGCCGGGCGACGCCGGCCCGGAGCCGGGTGGCGCCGGCGCGCCGCCGGCCGTCCCCGCATCCGGGGTCTCCGGCGGCGCCGTGCGCAGCCTTCCCCTGCGCGCGGCCAGTGGCATCGTTCCCCTCGCCCGGGACTTCACGCGGCAGGCGCTCTACGACTGGGGCTGGCTGCCCGCCGCGTCGGCCGACCGCAGAGCCGCCGCGGAGGACGTGCTCCTGGTCGTCTCGGAGCTGGTCACCAACGCCTGTCTGCACGCGGAGGGGCCGGAGGAGCTGCGCGTCGGCTGCGACGGCAAAGTGCTGCGCCTGGAGGTCACCGACCGGGGTGCCGGTCAGCCGGCGCCCCGCACCCCCCACCGTGCCGGGCGGCCCGGCGGGCACGGCATGTTCATCGTCCAGCGGCTCTGCATGGACTGGGGTGTCGTCAGAACGCCCGGCTCTCCGGGCAAGACGGTGTGGGCGGAGCTAGCCGCACCCGCGTGACGCCGCTCAGGACCCGTTGAAAGAGCACGCCGATACGGCGTGCTCTTTGTCTTCCCTCCCCAAGGCCCCGGGCGTACCTTGAGCGCCCGATCTGATGTGTCGTCAGTTGACTGCGGCCGAGGGGACCCGACGTGTCGTACCGGAAACGAACAGCTCTCGCCCTGGCGGCGGCGGTGGCGGCCCCGGCGGTGCTGCTGACCGCCCCCGCCGCGCACGCCGCCGTCGTGGACGTCGACTACGAGTGCCGAACCCCGATCGGCCCGAAGGGCGCCGTGTCGCCGATCGACATCAAGGCGGTCAGGAACGGCGGCGCGTACCGGCTCACGATGTCCTTCCAGAAGGGTGTCTCCTCCAGCCCGGTCGAACTGGGCAAGGGCGCCATGAACCCGAGCGCGGTCATCGAACTGGGCGGCGCGGAGACGGGTGAGGTGCGGGTGTCCGGCCCGCCCAACGCCGCCGCCGTACCCGCCGAGACCCCGATCAAGATCAACGACCTGTCCGGTACGTACACCCCGAAGAAGAGCGGCAAGGTCACGTTCACGGCCGGAGTGCTGACCATCAAGGCCCTCGGCACGACCACGACCTGCACGCCGAAGAACAGTCCCCGGCCCTCGCTCGAGCTCGACGTCACGGCGGCGGGCGGCGCCACGGGAGGCGGGTCGTCCGAACTGCCGAAGACCGGTCCGCTGGACGCGGCGACCGCGCTCGGCACGCTCGGCGGAACCGTACTGCTGACCGGGGCGGCCGGCGTCCTCTGGCTGACCCGGCGCGGCGGCCGGACCGCGGGCTGATCCGTGCGGGCCGCCCTCGCGCTCGTACTCGCCCTGGCCGCGCCTCCCCCCGGCGCCGGCTGGGAGCCGGAGCGCGAGTACGTGTACCTGGAGGGCGGCCCCGGCACGGTGCTCGAGGACCGCGTGTCCCTGACCAACCCGGGCACCGAGGCGCTCACGGTGGAGATGAAGGCGCCGCCGGGCGCGGGGCCGTGGATCGCTCTCGCCGCCGGCGAGGTGACGATCCCGGCCCGCACCCGTGCGGAGATCCCCTTCACGCTGACCGTCCCCGCGAACACGCCCCCGGGTGAACGGACCGCGACGATCACGGCGTCGGCCGGCGGCCGCACGGAGCCGATCCGCGTCCACCTGCGGGTGAACGGCCCGAAAGTCCCCGCCCTCACCGTCGAGGACGTGTCCTTCTCCGGCGGTCTCGTCCACTACACCGTCGTCAACCGCGGCAACACGCCCCTGTCGCCGCGCGTCTCGCTGCGCGCCGACGGCCTCTTCGGCGCTCCGGTGACCCACCGCGCCCACGAGGTCCGTTCCCTGCCGCCGGCGCAACGGGTCGCGCTGACCGAGCGATGGGACCCACCGGCGCTGGACCGTGTCGAACTGCGCCTGGACGTCACCGCGGCGGGCGGCGTGCACGCCGGCGCGACGGTGGCGAAGACCTTCCTTCCCTGGCCGGCCCTGCTGCTGACGCTGTTGCTGCCCGCGTCCTTGTGGGTCCGTCTGCGGCGCCGGCCCAGAAAAGCAGGAGGCTGACGATGCCCTCCGTCCGCCGCGCCCTCGCGGTCGTACTCGCAGCGTTCCTCCTGCTTCCGGCTGTTCCCGCGGCGGTCGCGGACCCGTCCCCGCCCAGGGTGGAACTGTCCGCCCCGCAGGCGGGCAAGGGCCGGGACATCACCGTCAGCGGCAGCGGCTGGCGTCCCCGCACCCTCCTCATGCTGCTCGTCTGCGGCCGGGCCACCCCCGCCAAGGGCGTGATCGGCGGCACCAACTCCTGTGCCAACGCGGACGGTCGCGCGGTCACCACCGGCTCCACGGGGTCGTTCAGCAAGAAGGTGCCGGTCGCGGAACCGCCCGTGCCCTGCCCCTGCGTCGTCCACGTGGCCACCGTCATGGGGGAACAGCAGAGCGTGGACGCCGTGTTCGTCGTCGCAGGCCACCCCACCGCCCCGCTTCCCGAGCAGACCGGCGGCGGCAGGCTCGCGGTGCTCACGGCCACCCGGCTCGAGGGGGATTCGGGCCTCCTCGTCTTCTTCGGCGCCCCGCCCGCCCGCACTCTCGAGTTCACGGTCGGCAACCTCGGCACCGACCCCGTCCGGGACCCGGTCTTCCGGATCGGCACGGCGCACGGGCTGTTCGCCCCGCAGTGGGAGGAGCAGCAGTGGCGCGGGACGGTGCGGCCCGGCGAGAAGGCACGGATCACGCTGCCCGTGCAGCTTCCCGCCGGGGCGCACGGTGACTACTCGATCTCGGTCGAGTACGGCACGAAGGTCCTCGCCGAGCAGCCCTGGCGCGTGCCCAGGCCATGGGGCGTGACGGTGTTCTGGGTGCTGCTGGCACTGGTCGTGCCGGCCGCCCTGTTCCGTATCGGCATGGCGGTCGTCGACAAGGTCCGGCCGCCGGACCCCCGCCATGCCCGCCCGTCCCGACGGCGTGGCTCCACCGCCACTGCCACGGCCACCGCCGACGGCGGCGCGAGCGACACGGCGGCGGCGCTTCCGTGGCTCGTGCCCGACGCCACGCCCTCCGCGCCCTCGGTGTCCTCCGCACCGCCCGCACCTGGCGCACCGTCCACAACGTCCGCACCTTCCGCACCGTCAGAGAACCGGCCCACGACGAAGGGACATTCGTGAGTACGCAACGGAGGATGAGCGCGGCCGGAGTCGCGCTGATGCTCGGCGGAGCGGGGATGCTGCTGGCCGCGAGCCCGGTACAGGCCGCAGAGGTCTCGTACGCGACGGAGTGCATTCCGCCGCCCATCTCCGGTCTGCCGCCCGTACAGGGCACCACCAAGGTGCAGATCACCGCGCCCCCGGAGGCGAAGGTCGGCGACGAGGTCGAGGTGGTGTGGAAGACCGTCCAGGCGGCGTCGAAGAACCCGGACGTCCTGGACCTGGAGAAGGACACGGTCAAACCGACCGGCACGATCACCCTGGGGGGCGCCGCGAGCGGCGAACTCAAGGCGGAAGGTCCGCGCCAGAATCCGCCGATCCCCAAGAACAGCCCGATGGTGCTCCCCGACATGAAGGCCACGCTGAAACTGGAGAAGGCCGGCGAGATCACGCTCACGCCGGGCGCGTACAGCATCAACGTGTCGAAGCCGATCTCGACGGACACCAAGTGCTCACCGAAGGAGACGGTCGGGGCCGGCGCGACGATCAAGGTGACGGACGGCCAGGGCGGCACCTCCGGCGGTACGAGCTCGGGCGGCACCACTTCCGGGGGCACCAGTTCAGGAGGAACCACCACGGGCGGAACGACCAATGGTGGGTCCGACTCCGGCGGAACGACGTCCGGGGGCGGCAGCTCAGGGGGAACCACCTCCGGGGGCACCGATCCGGGCCCCACCGACTTCGAGGGCAAGGAGATCGAGGTCGCCTACGCCTGCAAGACCCCGATCGGAGACAAGAACGCCGTCTCCCCGGTCCGGATCAACGCCAAGAAGAACGGCGGCGGTTACGACCTGACCGTGAAGTTCTCCAAGTCCGTCATGGACAGCCCCGCCGACATCCCGGCGGACTCCGTCAAGCCCTCCATGGAGGTCCGGCTCGGCGGAGCCGACAAGGGATTCGTCCATGTCGAGGGCCCGACCAACAAGGAGCCCATCAAGTCGGGCGAGCCCATCGAGATCCCCGACCTCACGGGCACGTACAAGCCGGGCGCGACCGGCAGGGCGACGCTCAGCCCCGGTGTGCTGACGGTCAAGGCGCTCGGCACGACCACGACCTGCACCCCGCCGGCCGGCGTCCCGTTCTCCCTGGAGCTGGACACCTCGGCCCAGCCCGGCGGGGCTTCGGGGGGCACCACCACCGGCGGCGGCACAGCCGGCGGCGGAACGGGGTCGTCCGGCGGCCTCGCCCAGACCGGCGCGGAGGACACCGGCGCGCTGCGCGCCCTCGCCCTGGTCGCCGGCACGGTGATCCTCCTCGGCGGCGCGGTGTTCACCTTCACGCCGTGGCAGCGCCTGCGCGGCCCGCGCTGAGCGGCGGCTTCTTCCGGCGCGTTCGCCCGGTGAGGGCGATGTGCGAACAGCAGGAGGGCCGGCACGAAGTCTCCTT
>NZ_JBSGZJ010000031.1:0-32803 GCF_053610925.1 Streptomyces sp. NPDC054847
TCTCCGCCGACGACACCTCCAGGGGCGCCGCCGCCACTAACGCCCTCCCCCAAATCACGGCGGCGCCCCGACCGGGCGCCGCGATCGTCCCGCTGTCTCCCGGCGAGCGGCGCCAGTTGCTCGACCGGGCCACCGGGAGCGGCCCGCAGACGGCCCGCGCGCTGAAGCTCGGCGCCCGGGAGAAGCTGATCGCCCGCGATGTGATCAAGGACGCCGACGGCTCGGTGCACACCCGTTACGAGCGCACGTACGCGGGTCTGCCCGTCCTCGGCGGCGACCTGGTCGTGCACGAGCGCCCCGCCGGCCGCACCGTCACCTACGCCTCGACGGCCGAGCTGACCCTGCCGACGACCGAGGCGAAGGTGCCGGCCGCCGCCGCGAAGAAGCTCGCGTTGGGCAAGGCCAAGGAGCAGGGCACCGCCAGGGGGAACGCGGACAAGGCGCCCCGTCTGGTCGTGTGGCTGGCGGACGGCGGAGCGAAGCTGGCGTGGGAGACGGTCGTCACCGGCCTCCAGAAGAACGGTTCCCCCAGCGAGCGGCACGTCGTGACCGACGCCGCCGACGAGACCGTGCTGGGCAACGGCGAGAACGTGAAGTCCGCCGACGGCCACGGCATGTACAGCGGGCAGGTCACGATCGGCTCGGTCCGCCAGGACGACGGCACGTACGCGCTGATCGACAACGAGCGCGGCGGACACCGCGTGCTCGACTCCAGCAACAGCTGGAGCGGCGTCCTCATGACGGACGACGACGACGTCTGGGGCGACGGAGACCCGCGGCACCCCCAGACCGCGGCGGTGGACGCCGCGCACGGCATGCAGACGACGTGGGACTTCTACAAGGAGCGCTTCGGCCGCAACGGCATAGCCGACGACGGCCGCGGCGGCTACTCCCGCGTCCACTACCAGGCCCAGCTCGGGGTCCCGCTGGCCAACGCCAACTGGCAGGACAGTTGCTTCTGCATGAGCTATGGCGACGGCCGCGACGGGCTGCACCCCGTGCTCGCCCTGGACATCACCGCGCACGAGATGGCGCACGGCGTCACCTCCGCCACGGCCGCGCTGGGTGACTTCGGCGAATCGCCGGCCCTCAACGAGGCGATCAGCGACATGATCGCCGCCGCGGTGGAGTTCCACGCGGACAACCCGAAGGACGTGCCGGACTACCACCAGGCCGAGCTGGCCGACCTGCGCGGCAACGGCGGACCGATCCGGTACATGGACCACCCGTCCAAGATCGGCGAGTACTACGGCCACACGCCGATGGACTACTGGTCGCCGGACGCGAAGTGGGCCGAGTCGCACATGGCGGCCGGGATCGGGGACCACTTCTTCTATCTGCTGGCCGAGGGCAGCGGCGCGAAGACCATCAACGGTGTCGCATACGACAGCCCCACATACGACGGCCTGCCGGTGGCGGGCATCGGCCTGCACGACGCCACGGACGTGATCTACCGCGCGCTGACCGTCTACATGACCAGCCGCACCGACTACCAGGGCGCCCGCACCGCGACCCTCCAGGCCGCCGCGGACCTCTACGGCGCGCAGAGCGACGCTTACGAGGCCGTGGCCAACGCCTGGGCGGCCGTCAACGTCGGCAACCGGTACGTCAACCACATCGCCGTCGAGCCGACGCCGTTCGAGGCCGTGGCCGTCGGCCAGCCGGTCGACCGCCGGATCACCGCCGTCAGCACCCGTCCCGGCGCGCTCTCCTTCACCGCCAATGCGTTGCCCAAGGGCCTGACGATCGACGCCGCCACCGGCAGGATCACCGGCACGCCGGAGAAGGCCGGTACCTACGACACCAAGATCGACATCACGAACGCGGCCGGTGACGTCCGGACCCTGGCGTTCACCTGGACCGCGGTGGAGTCCGGCGGACACTACTTCGTCAACCCGACCCTCACCGCGATCCCGAAGAACGGCACGGCCGAGTCCGCCCTGCTCGTACGGGGCCGACCGGGCAACGCCCCGGCCGATCTGAAGGTCACCGTGAGCATCGATCATCAGTTCGGCAACGCCATGCTGCTTGACCTGATCGCCCCCGACGGCACGGTCATCCCCGTCAAGCCCTGGGGCCCGTGGGTGATCGCCCCCGGCCTCAACGAGACGTACACGGTCGACACCTCCGCCGTCGCCGCGACGGGCACCTGGAAGCTACGGGTCACCGACGGCACGCCCGGCATCTTCACCCTGGAGCCGGGCCGGCTGAACGCGTGGAGCCTCACCTTCTGACCCCGGACCGCGTGACGGCCCGTCAAAGGCGCCGGGCCGTCACGCCCCCTGCTTCAGCCACCCCCGCTCCGCCGCCATCAGCGCGATCTGGAAGCGGGTCCGCGCGCCGAGCGCGGCGCCCACGTAACTGACGTGCTTCTGCACGGTGCGGCGGCTCACCCGAAGCACACGGGCGATCGTCTCGTCCTTCATCCCGGTCGCCATCAGATGCAGGATCTCCCGCGTCCTCAGGTCCGGCCCGGAGAGCGCCGGCTCACCTCCGGGCACCGGCCCCTCGCCCAGGCTCTCCAGCGACACCGGCTCCGCCCGCTCCCACACGTTCTCGAACAGCTCTACCAGGGCCGTCACCAGGGCGGGCGAGTGCACCACCATGGAACCCGACGACGGTTCCTCCTCCCGTACCGGCAGCAGCGCCGCCGACCGGTCGAAGACCGCCAGCTTCACCGGCAGCCGCGCCGCCAGCCGCAGCTCGCCGCCCTGCCGGGTCCCGTACACGGCCGTGGCTAGGGAGCGCACGTCGGTGAAGCCATCCGTCTCGTACACCGACCGCATGCGCACGGCGGGCGGCAGGCCCAAGTCCTCCGGAGTCACCGTCAGACCCGTGACGTACGGGGGTTTCGAGAAGTGCAGCAGCTCGCCGGTGCTCGCCTTGAGCAGCTGGCCGTAGCGTACGGACACCTCGCCGGCGCTCTGCAGCACCTCCACCAGATGTCCGGCACGCGGCGCGGACACCACCTCGTACACCTCGTGCAGGCGGGCCACCATGCTCTCGGCCCGGTCCAGTTCGGCCCGCCGACGGGCCAGCAGGGCGCCCAGCGACGAGCGCGGCGGGCCGGCCGCCCAGCGTGGCGGCGCGGCGTCGGTCTTCAGTACGAGGGCGGACGCGGCGAGGTGCCCGAGCACCCGGTCCGCCTCCGCCGGGGACACGCCGAGCGCCGCCGCCACTTCGGTGACGTCCGCCGACGGGACGGTCACCAGGTGCTCCAGCACCTTTCCGGCCATGGGGTCGAGGCCGGTCACCGACCACGGGTCGTCTGTGTTCGCTTGCATACGTCTGGCACTCCTGTGCTCGCGCGACCCGCTGCCCGGCGCGGCGGACGTCGTCGTTCCGCCGGGCCGGGCAGCGCATGCATCAGGTCATTCTCACCTCCCGCATGTTCGTTGCCGGTCACGTCCATATGTCAGGCTCCTGTCGTGCCGGTGCAGGCACGTTCGACGCCGACTCCCGGATGCCCTCGAGGACCGTGGTCCCCGCGGTGATGTCCCCGCTGCGGCCCTGCCGGCTCATGATCCAGCCGCCGCTCGACAGACCAATGTTGTCGGCCGACTTGCGCCCGGCAGAGGTCCGCCATTCCTGCTTCGGCCACGTCCTCGCCACCCTCATCGAGCCCTGCGCGGGCCCCGACGCCCCCGCCTGCGGGAGCCCGGGCAGGGGACGTCGTCTGAATTGGCCGAGCGCATCGCGGCCGACTACGGCCATCTACGTCGCTGGTGAGCTTCTGCTCGGGCCGGTGCTGATGATGGGCGGCGCGCTGGAAGAGATGCGCACTATGCCTTCACTGCGCAGATATTGTGCGAAGTGTGATTGAGTCTGGACGGCCGCGGCTCCGTAGGCGCCCCGGGCCGGGAAGACTTGTGAGGCTGTCGCCGGTCATCCTGACCGTCGTCATCGCCAGCCTGGCATACGCCACGCCACGGGAATTGGCCTTCAGTCGCCTCTTGCCCGCGGCGCCGGCCCTCGCCGCCGCCATGTGGCCGGTGCTCCCCACGGTCCTGCTCGGGACGGTCTGCCTCTTTCTGATGATCGGGCTCAGCCTCGTCTTCCCCGATCTGGGGACGTGGTGGACGGCTGCGGGGATCATCGCGGTGACCGTGGCTGCCGCGTACGGAAGCCATGTCCGGCTCCAGCGAGAGCGCACCCTCTTCCACGTACGCCTCGTCGCCGACGCCGCGCAGCAGGTGGTGCTGAGCCCTATGCCACGCCGCTTCGGCAGCATCGAGGTCGAGTCGCTGTATCTCGCTGCCGCGGCGGAGGCCCGCATCGGTGGGGATTTCTACGAGGTGGTCGACACGCCGTACGGCGTGAGGCTGCTCATCGGTGACGTGCGCGGCAAGGGCCTGCCGGCAGTGGGGGCGGCCGCGGCGATCGTCAACGCCTTCCGGGAGGCGGCCTATCACGAGCCCGCCATGGTCAACGTCGCACGCAGGCTTGACGCCAGCAGCACCCGTTACAACGCCGCCTTTCCCCCCGAGGGGACGATGGAGCGTTTCGCCACCGCCCTTCTCGTCGAGATCCCGCACGAGGGAGGACGTATCGACGTCCTCAACTGCGGACACCCCCCGGCGCTGCTCCTGAACCGCGGGAAACTCCGTGTCCTCGAGTCGGCCACCCCCTCGCCACTGCTCAGCCTCGCGGAGCTGATCGGTGATCAGTACAACGTTGACACCTTCGACTTCGCCCCCGACGACCTGCTGCTTCTCTATACCGACGGGATCACCGAGGCCCGCGCCCGCGACGGCGAGTTCTTCCCGCTGGCAGCTTGGATGCGTCGGCAGCCCCCGACGCCGCCCCGCCAACTGCTCACGGCCCTTCACCGCGATCTTCTCCGCTACACCAGGGGAAGCCTTGACGACGACATCGCCGCGCTCGCCGTACGCCTGTGTGGGCCCTGAAACAACACAGGCTCGGAGGGGTCCCACGACCCGGCGGGAGGGATCTTCAGAAAACAGGGTTTCTGAAGATCGCGTGCGGATGCCCCCGGAGCGCGACCGGGCGGTTGTCGGGTCAGTCGGAACGCAGGCGTGCGGTCTGTGCGGTGCCGACGTCCGTGGTGCGCCGCAGGTATCGCTCGATCACCGTGAGCTCGTCGTCGGTGAAGTCCTCCAGCGTCTGGTCGAAGGCTTTGCCGGGGGCATCCCAGGCGGCTTCGATCTCGGGGGTGCGGCCACGGGTGAGGGTGACGAGCATCTTGCGCCGGTCATGGGGGTCGGGGCGGCGTTCGACGAGGCCGGCCTTCTGGAGGCGGTCGACCAGGCGGGTGGCCGATCCGGAGGTCAGTCCTGTCAGCTCCGCGATCTCGCCCAGGGTGCAGGGCTCGGATTCCAGGGCGAGCAGGCTGACGCACTGGAGGTCGGTGGGGTGCAGGCCGAGGTGTTCGGCCATGGCCTGGTTGAACAAGGTGTAGGCGGCGTGGTGGCGCCGGGCCGCCACGGTGACCGCCTCGACCAGCTGCTCACGGGTTCGGTTTGACATGGAATCACCCTCGCGTCTATCTATATCTGCGTCACGCAGATAGTGTGCGGCGCAGATACTTTTTTAGCACGACCCTTGGGAGAACCCATGACCACCCACACCTCCGAGCATCTGCGTGTCCTCTACGGCCGTTGGAGCGAGATGTGGCGCGGCGACTTCAGCCACGCCAAAGAGATCCTCGACCCCGGCTTCGTCGTCCACCAGGCCCGCCCGGACGGCAGCGACTCCAAGGCCACCACCGGCCCCGAGCGCCTGCTGCCCGAGATCGAGCAGACCATGGCCACCTTCGGCGACATCACCATCACCGTCGACCTCGGCCCGATCGTCGACGGCGACCTGATCTCCGCCCGCTGGACCATGCGCGCCACCTACACCGGTGGCATCCCCCAGGCCACCGCCCCCATCGGCACGAAGATCTCCTTCAGCGGCAACGACATCCTGCGCGCCCGCGACGGCCGGTTCGTCGAGTACTGGACCTGCACCGACATCCTCGACGGCCTCTCCCAGCTCGGCGCCATCTCCGGCCCCAACGGTCCTGCCCACCACTGACAGACACGACTCAACGCGCCGGCCGGGGTATCGGTCCTCCCCGTAGCCGCTTGCCTTGACGCTTCCCGGCAGGCGCTCTTCGGTCCCGGAAGCCCAGCCTCCTGCTGACCGGCGGATCGCCGCCCTGCGGCAGGCCGCCCGGGACAGGCACCGGCAGGCCGTCCAACGGGCGGAGGGGGCATCCGAAGGCTGATCAAGGAGGGCGAGGAGATCAACTTCCGGGCCGTCTTCGAAGGGCGGGCGGGCGTCAACCTGGACTTCCTCTATGCCCACACCGACCTGCGGAGACGCATCGAGACCCTGCGCGGCCAGCAACGGACCGCGCGGCCTGCCCCTCAGTCGACGACGGCACGGTTATCCGTACTCTTACCGACGCCCGTCGTCGTGAGCGCAACACCCACCGCGAGCGCGTCCAAGAACTCGAACGGCGACTGGCCGCCGCACACGGCGAGATCCTGCGCTTGCCACGCGTGATCCAGTCGTATGGCCCGGGGCTGTGATCACTCGCCAGGCTGCGGAGCCTACGATCCCGAGCGCAAGCCCAGAACACTGTGCTCCACCACGCCCGCGGGAAGATCGCTCCTTCCTGACGCCCGGGCAGTCAACTCCACGAGACCGGCCCGGAGGTCGGCGGCGGGCTCCCCAAGGATGATCGCGCTGATGATCAGTTCCATCATCAGACGGTCGTACTCGTCGCCCTTGCTCCGATAGCGCTCCACATCAGCCTCCACCACAGCAGAGGCGATCCTCCTGCCCCCACCGGTCACGGGGGCAAAGGACGCCTCATAGACGCCGTGACCGGTCCAACTCCGGTGCATGAAAAGGACATCGCCTTCGACGAAGACGTTCCACTTCTCATCCATGTCCCGGGCTCGATATCCGCGTTGGATCCGGTCCCAGTCCTCGTCGGTCCAGACACGATCCGGCAACTGAGAGACCGGCCTGGGCGCGCTGATCGGATGGAGGCGCCGGAACGACTCTCGGGTGAGCGGGGCATCGGCAGTCATGGCGTGATCCTACGGTCGTACTACTCGAACACGACAGCGACTTACCTCGATCGAGCCACCGCCCTGGGCAAGCTTGAACCTCTGCCCCTTCAGGACGCATCCGCAGCGTCCTGAACGGCTGTTTGCACGACTCCCTCACTGCTACGCCGATAACTCGAGGCCTTCGACTTCGACGCCAACGCCATCGATCCCGCCGTGGTCAACACCCTCGCAAGCTGCGAGTGGATCAAGAAGAGCCGGCCGCTCTGCCTGATCGGCGACTCCGGCACCGACAAGTCCCACCTGCCATGGACAGACCGACGAGCACACAAGCCGACAGTCACACCATCAACGGCTTCTGTTGGAACCTCAAAGGCATCCAAGCGGCAGCAATCGGATGTCATCCGCGCTACGCCGAAGCCCTTGGGGCCGACAGAGTTCCGCGTCGTCATACCGCACCAAGTTGGCGGAACTCATGTGTAGCGCGCGGGAACAAGGACGAGACGATGTTCGACTGCAGCTCTCCATCAAGAGCAGACGCGAGGAATTGCGTGCAGGATGCGGAGAAGTGCTCCCATCGGTCGCCGCGCGCCTCGTTCACCATGACGCTCCACTGGTCCGGCTCAAGGCTTGGCCGGACAAGCCAGTAGAGGCACTCTCCGTTGTCCGTGGTTGCCCAGGGGATGACTCGGGACCCCTCGACCTCCAGTTCCGCCGGCTTCTTCTCGAATTTCCACAGATCTTCCAGGTCTTCGGCCCGGTGCTCTGCCCATTCGATGAGGTCGTAGTTCTCGTTGGGGCAGCCGGGCTCCAGGAGGTACAGATAGTCGTCCCAGGTACTTCCCCCTAGACGTGGACGAGCTCCTTGTAGTCGGTGGGAAGCTCGACCCCAAGGCTGCGCTCGGCCCGGCCCCAATCTTTCCGGCGGGGCTCGCTCGGCGGTGGGGCGATCTCGAAGAGACGTGCAAGGGCGTTGGTCATTGGCGGTGCAGCGCCCGGCCGCCTGCGTCAGTTACCCGGAGCCTGGTACAGGCCGCGGCCTGCACGGTGGGCACGGGATGTGGCGACCAGCCGGTCGAGAGTGCTGCGCACCGTGTTGATGGCACCCGCGGACTCGTCGCGGCCCAGGATCTGTGCGACTTCCCGGGCACGCATGGGGGCAGCCGCATGGCGGGCGAGCACGGCGGCGACCTGATCAGTCAGCCCAGCCGCCTCGACCGGAGAGGGGGCCTCGCCCTTTGCCTTCTGCGCGGGCGAAGCCTTCGCAGAGGACGCGGTGTTCTTGGTCCGGCGGGTCTTCGCCGCAGTCTTGGCGGGGGCCTTCTTGGATGCAGTCTTCTTCCTCGAAGCGGGTCGCCTCCGGGGTTTGGTTTCGGCAGCGGGCGCCAGAGGCTGTTCGGCCTCTGGCGCCGATGACGGCTCCTCACCGCCAGTGTCGGGGGTCGCTACTGCTGCCACGCTTTTGCGGCCCGAAGGCTTATCGGCGTCAGCAGTCTCGAAGTCCGGTTCGGCCTCGACCTGCGGCATCGGCACGGTGGTTGCGGAAAGAGCCTGCAACGCACTGAGGGCGCTGCGGACTGACTCGAGCCGCTCGGTAACAGCAGCGAGGTCCTTCTCCAGCGACTGCTGGTGGGCTTCCAGCTGCGGCAGTTCCTCCGTCAGCAGTGCGGTGGCAGCTTCGATGGTGAGATTCGCGTTTGCGGGTGTCGGCACGATGAGCTCCAGGGCTTATGACCGGGCAAGGGTGTGCTGCAGCGTAGGCCGATGACATTACGTTCGGCAACAAAGACCAACACCAGTGCCTGGACGGAGGGCACAGCGGCGACCCTGCCGCTTCCGACACCCGGTCCGCCAAGTCCGAATACATTGGGCACCTATGAACCGGTGCGGCACTTGCGAAAGGCGCCTACAGCCACACCACTTCGTCGGTACGCGGATCGCCCGCCCACTACACAAGACATCACATCGTGACCAGGTGCCCGATCCTGACCAGGGGTCCGTCCAGTTCCAGTCCGAGGCGCCCATCCAGCCGCCGCATTTGTTGTTGGCGGTGAAAGTTCCATCTTGCCTTCAGCGTCAGGGTGCCGCCGGCATCGGTCCATGTGGTCGTGAGTTCGGCCGGCTTCAGCACGACGATTCGCCCTCGGGCGGCGGCCGGTTCCAGATCCTGCCGCAGGCCGTGAGTGCGAGAGACATGGCAAGGGGGACGAGTTGACGGTCCGGGGGTCGTCACGGCCGAATCGCGATGAAGTGCCGCAACCGCATCGCGGATCGTTCTCGGCCGTGTCGGGGCGGGGACCTATCCGAGAGGCGGCGGCTCGACTGGATTCGCACCTGCCGAGAACCGGCGGGGCGAGCATGTCTGCGGTCCGTCGCCCCTTCGGCCCAATCCGGGGCGCCGAGGCGCTCCGATACGCCATGCCTCGACCACTATGAGCGGGATGAGGATTCCGGGCGATAGGCACGAGACTGCTCCGATGTCCGAAGAGGCCCAGGCCAGGGTCGGGAAGCGGCTGGACGATGTCGCCAAGATCCTCGCCGGTGCCCTGGTCGCTGTTGCAGGCATCATGACCGCGCTCGGGCTCACGAGCGACATCGTCTTCGTCGCGCTCAACAACGAATCGTGGCCCATCTACGCGGCCTCGCTCTGCGCCGTCCTCGCCATCGTGTGCAGCATCGTGGCACTGCTGATCCGCCCCACGCCCCGGGGGATTCTGTGGGAGACCGTCGTGCTCATCCTCGGGGTGATCTTTTACATGGTGTCGTTGAGCGTGGCGGTCGTCGGCGCGTCCAAGGCAGCCGGGGGGAACGGACGCCCGACCATTACCGACGTCGAGTTGAAAGGTCACCGGCCGGATCTGACGCTGAGCTTCACGGTTCGGGCCGACGGCGTTGACACGTGGGCGACCATCGAGGTCTACGCAGACGCTGTGGACGTGGACAAGGATCCCTTCGACATCGACTTCTACAGCGGCTACCTCAGGCCCGATGACAAGGGCGTGGTGGAACAGCGGGTCAGTTCACCGATTACCGTGCCGGAGGAAGCCTGGGGCATCGAGATCGGCGCTGTGGCTGCCGGCGGATCCCAGGACTGCGAGTCCCTCACAGAGCGCGGCCCGGCATGTGCGACGATCAAGCTGCCCCCGGCAACCCCTCGCTGAGCCGCCCCTGTCTCTCCGGCACGCCGATCTGCACACGTTCCGGGGTCAATAACCTGCCCCAGTTATTGGTGCGGACTGCCGCTCCCATCTATGAGCAGTCGCCCGGTTTCGAGGTCCCCCCGACTGACCACGAAGCGGGCTTCGCGCCCGTCCGGCATCCGCGACAGTGGCGACTCGGCCTCCGTCACAGCCACGCCGCATTGTCACCGTTTGGGAAACCCAGCGTGCCGTTCCAGTCGGTCCCACCGTCAACAATCGCGGTAGTAGGACCGAAGCCGGCGACTTGCTTCTTCGACCCACGACCGTAGATCTGCTGCGGCTATGAACTCAACGCCGTCAGCGATCACCGTGAGGTCCCCTCGGAAGTCGCCCACGCCTTCAGTGTGCCGCCGCCACGGGTAAAGGGCTCAAAGCTGGAAGGCAGGCCGCTCCCGCGCTGACGGTGCCCGTCGCGGCTCTGATCACGGGTGGGAGGAGACTCGCGCTGGGACACGACCACCCTCGATGGGAAAAGACGCGTTCAGGCGGTCTCGTTCAGTGCGGCGTCGAGGCGGTCCAGGACGCGCGGCCAGCCCTTGCCCATGCCGTCGTAGGCTTGTCGGCCCATCGGGGAATCGAGGTCGAAGCCCGCGTGGGTGAGGACGAGGCGGGTGCCTTCGCCTTCCGGCTGGAGCGTCCAGGTGATGGTGGTGTCGAGGGTCCCTTCCGCGAATCGGTAGGCCAGCAGGCGCTGGTCGTCCGCCTCGGTCACCTCGCAGGGCTGGCTGCCGAAGCTGCCCATGTCGAGGGTGAAGCGGTGTCCGACGACGGGCTTGATGTCGCCGGCGGCCCACCAGCGTGCATGGAGGTCGGGGTCGGTCAGGGCCTTCCACACCGCCGCCGGGGGGTGGGGCAGGAACTTCTCGTAGGTGATCGGGTTGTTCTCGGTCATCTCTCGTTTTCCTTGTCCAGGAGATCGGCGAGCGCGTCCAGGCGCTGCTGCCAGTAGTGCTCGAACGGGTGCAGCCACTCGCTCACCTCGCTCAGCCGGGCCGGTTCGAGGTGGTAGAAGCGGTGCCGGCCGCGCGGCTCCTCGCGCACCAGCCCGGCGCTGCGGAGCACCGACAGATGCTCGGAGACCGCAGGTCTGCCTAGCTCGAACATCCCGGCCAGCTCGCCGGTGGAGCGAGGTCCTTCACGCAGGTGCTCAAGCAGTCTGCGACGCACCGGGTTGGCCAACACGCCGAACACGTCTGTAGGCATGACCGAACAATACGTCGGAGATTCCCGACGCGTCAACAATCTCCGACCGATCTCGGCGGATCGGCGAACTACGAATCCGCGCCCACTGCCCCTGGGTAGTGGGCGCCTGGGAACCGTCCGACTAGGGAAAGGCACTCATCACCGGTGGCGGGCGGTTGGTGCTGAACCTGTCGGGACTCTGCGACTCGGCAGGGCTTAACGCACTGCTCTGGGCTCGGCCGCAGCGCGGGCGGAGCCGATGCTGGCCTGTGCCGCTGCATCTGCGGCGCGTGGACTCAGGCGGAGGGCGCACAGGGACAGGTGTCTGCACGTCCACGGCGCCGACGCCGCCATCTCAGAACGACCTCTCTCGAACGCCAAGACAGGGTGCTTCCTGCTACTGGCAGGTACGCCTTGTGGGTTCGCCGATTCTGCTGAGTTGCCGGGGCGGCTGCGGCTATGGTCCGCGCGGGGAGAACGACATGGGGGTTGCAGCGGTGCGGATGTGGTCGTGGAAAGCGGGCCTGGTCTTCCTCGGTGGCCTGACCGCCGCACTGGCCGTACTGCTGGCGCTGGCTGGAAACGCCGCCACGGCCACGGCTCGATGGCCCGGCCCGCTCGACGCGTTGCGTACCAATCCGTGGCCCTGGGTGATTGGCCTGGGAGCGCTGGCGGTCATCGCGGCCGGAACCGCTGTGTGGATGCAGCTGAGGCCTCCCGCGATCACTGGTGACCCCCCTCCGCCTCCGCGTGCTCAAGTCCCGGACTGGTTCGTCGGCCGGGCCCAGACCCGGGCGGTGGTGAAGGCGGTGTGCCGGGGCAGGTCCTCGGTCGGTATCACGACCTCGCTATGGGGCGCGGGCGGCTTCGGGAAGACGACGCTCGCGACCGCCGTGTGCGACCACCGCGCAGTGCGCTCACGGTTCAAGCAACGGATCTATCCGGTCACGATCGGCCGGGATGTCCGCGGCCGCGCTGCCATCGCAGCGAAGGTCGCTGAGGTGACCCGGTTCATCACGGGTGACACCACCGAGTTCGATGACCCCCGGCTCGCCGGCGCCCACCTCGGCCGGCTGCTGGACGCCCGGCCGCGTACCCTGCTCGTCCTCGATGACGTCTGGGAGGAAGAACAACTCGCGCCCTTCCTCATCGGCGGCGGCCCCTGCGTCCGGCTCGTCACCACCCGCAATCCGCACCTCTTGCCCCCGGGCACGCAGCGGATCCATGTCGACGCGATGTCCCCCGACCAGGCCCTCGCGGTCCTGACCCACAACCTCCCTGCCATGCCCGCGGGCTTGGTCGATGCGCTGCTGAGAAAGACTGGCCGATGGGCGCTGCTCCTGCGACTGGCGAACCGGCTGATCGCCGAACTGGTCCACACCGGCGTCGATCCGCAGACAGCCGGCGAACGAGTCCTTGCCCGGATCAGTGCTACCGGGCCGGCCGGGGTGGACCAGCCGGGGGCCGTCTGGGACTTGGACGACCCCGCCCAGCGCAGCCAGGCCGTTCAGGCCACGGTCGAGGCCGCCACCACCCTGCTTCCTCCCGGCGCGACGGACCGGTTCACCGAGCTCGGGATCTTCGCAGAGGACGAACTGGTGCCCCTCTCGGCGATCGCTCTGCTGTGGCGGGCCACCGGCGGCCTGACAGAGGACCAGTCCCGGCTGCTGTGCGCGGACCTGGAGCGTCTGTCGCTGATCACCCTCGCCCGTGAGGGAGGGGGCACAGTCAGCCTGCACGACGTCATCAGGGACTACCTGCGCGGCGACCTCGGCACGGCCGGTCTTCTGCGGCTCAACGGCGTGTTCGTCGACTCTGTCGCCGCAACACTGCCCCCGGCACAGGCCCTGACCTCCAGGCCACCGGAGCGCGCGTGGTGGCAGCTGCGCGACGGCTATCTCCTCGACCACCTCATCGACCATCTCATGGGTGCCGGGCGAACGGCACTCGCCGAAACTGCTGCAGGCGACGTGCGTTGGGTGGAAGCCCGTCTGATCCAGCGCGGCCCGTCCGCCGCGACAACCGACCTCACACGCGTCGGAAGCGCCCCCGCCGACGCCCTGGCCCGCAGCCTCGCTCAGATCGCCCACCTCCTCACCCCGACAGACCCGGCCAACGCGCTCACCAGCGTCCTGCACCATCTTTTGGAGAGCCACCCGCTGTGGCGGGACCAGATTGCAGCGCGCCGCAACGATCCCGGCCTGCGACCGTGCCTGACACATGAATGGCCGTCGCCGGACGCCCCCCACGAAGCCCTTCAACGAACCCTCACCGGCCACATGATGGACGTGGCGGCGGTGGCCATCTCCCCTGACGGGACATGGCTTGCCAGCGCCGGGTACGACCGCACCGCCAGACTGTGGGACCGGGCCACCGGCTCCTGCCTGGCCACCCTGGGCCGCCACAGGAGCGAGGCCACAGCGGTGGCCATCGCCCCCGACGGCACCTGGATCGCTTCCGCCGGCGCCGACGGCGAAGTGCGCCTGTGGGAGCGGGCCACAGGTACGTGCACCACCACCCTCAAGGGCCACAGCAACGGCATTACCGCCGTAGCCGTCAGCCCCGACGGATCCTGGCTGGCCACCGCCGGCCTCGACGAGACCGTGCGCCTATGGGACCAAGCCGGCGGAACCTGCACAGCCACCCTCGCAGGGCACACGGATGCCGTGCGGTCGGTAGCGATCGCACCGGACGGCTCCTGGCTCGCCAGCGCCGCCGACGACGGGAGGGTGTGGCTGTGGGACCTCGCCACAGCCACCTGCGCAGCCATCCTCACCGGCCACCAGAGCGAGGTCACAACCGTGGCCATCGCTCCGGACGGAACATGGCTCGCCACCGCCGGCCACGACCACACCGTCCGTCTGTGGGACCGGGCCACCGCCACCTGCACGGCCACCCTCACCGACCACACCGACTGGGTACGCACCGTGGCGATCGCTCCCGACGGGACATGGATGGCCACCGCCAGCCGCGACAAGTCGGTGCGCTTGTGGGACACGGCCACCGCCACCTGCACCACCATTCTCACCGGCCACCGCCACGACGTGCGATCCGTGGCGATCTCACCCGACGGCACATGGCTCGCCACCGCCAGCCGCGACAGCACCCTGCGCATCTGGGACCGGACAACCGGGTCCCTCATGTCGAGCGGATCCTCGTACGCAGTGCGCGCGGCAGCCATCTCACCCGACGGCTCGTGGCTCGCCTCCGTCGGTGAGGACTTCAAAGTCCGCCTCTGGGACCGGGCCACCGCCACCTGTACGGCCACCCTTGCCGAGTCATGCATCGGAGACGGCACACTGGCGATCGCTCCAGACGGAACATGGCTCGCCACCGCCGACCTCGGCAACAAGGTGCACCTGTGGGACCGGGCCGGCGGCACCCGCACGGCCACCCGCACGGCCACCCTCAGCGGACACACCGCCGAGATCACTTCCGTGGTCATCGCCCCGGACGGTTCCTGGCTGGCGTCCGGGGGCCACGACGACACGGTGAGGTTGTGGGACCGGGCGAGCGGCACCTGCACCGCAACGCTCCGCGGCCGCACCGGCGAGATCTTCTCGCTCGCCATCGCCCCGGACGGAACCTGGCTTGCCGCCGGGTACTACGACGGCACCATCAGGTTGTGGGACCGGGCCACCGGCACCTGCACGGCCACCCTCGACGCCCACACCGACGCAGTCCAGTCCGTCGCCATCGCCCCCGACGGAACCTGGCTCGCCACCGCCGACTACCTCGGCGAAGTCAAGGTGTGGAACCCGGCGACCGGCAGCTGCACGGCCACCCTCACCGGCCACACCCACGCAGTGTCCGTGGCCATCGCGCCGGACGGCGACTGGCTGGCCACGGCCAGCCGGGACCGAACGGTCAGAATCTACGCCGCCGGCGGCCACTGCCTGGTCGCCGTCGCCCGCACCGAAGAGCCCTTGCACTCATGTGCCTGGGGACCGAATCACGAACTGGCCGTAGCAGGCCAGGGCGGCCTCTACCTCTACGCACTGCTCACCTGAACTCTCTGTCGGTACGCCTGTCCGACTGCGTCCTCGCGCAACGTGAGGTGCGCCACGGCTGGGCACCTGCATGGCCCCCTGTCCACACGCCGCCGCAGCAAATGTTCCTACTGCTCGGTTCTGACGCAGATCTTGGGGGCGTCAGGGAGCGTGCTGCCCAGGCGAAGCGGTCCGCGCGCGGGGCCTGCGGTACGGGCTGTCCCAGCTGGATGCCCTGCACCATGCCCTTCGGGGACGCGGTGCGGGAATTGACGCGCCGTGACGGCTGATCATGCCCAGCATCGGCGTCTCCCCGTGGCACGGCCACCGGCCGTGCCTGTTGACCCGGCAGTATGCCGCCCTCCCCGGCTGCGGACCATGTATCGAGCCGGGCCTCTCCGTAGGGGCGGACATGGGACCAGAACAGCGCCTGGTGTTCGTCAACACCCTCATGCTCCAGGCCGCCCTCGCCGAGGACGAGTGGGCCAGCCTGCTCACCGGCGCCGACCGGCCCGGCATGTCCTCCTCAGAGGTCGGGTGGACCGGTGGTGCCCGCGGGCCAGGGGATAGCGCGAGTACTGGTGCTACCGTCTCACCCGCGATCATCACCGCGCCTATCCGGACCCTGACCAGGACAGACACCGCCTGGCAGCCTGAACTCCACCGCTCAGAAGGGCTCCGACAGAAACGTGGTGACAGCCGCGGCGAACTGATCCGGAGCATCGTGATGCACCACGTGACCGGTTTTCAGCTCGACCAGGCGGGCCAGGCCACTGCGGCGGGCGACCATGTTCCGAGCGTGATCGGCCGTCAACTCGTCGCTCCGTGTTCCACGGACCAGCAGGGTGGAGCAGGACACCGCTGTCCAGTCGTCCCAGTGATCGCCGTTGAGCGCCTTCTGAGACGCCACGGTGTCATCGATGCCGAACGAGAAACCCCAGCCCTGACCCCTCCGCCGGAAAGAGCATTCCAGATAGGGCGCCGTCGCGCCCAGGGCCGCGACCAGCGCCTCTCGAGACGGCGCGTGAGTTGGAAGACGCGTGGTGAACGACCAGTCGCAGTCGACGACCGCGCCGATGTCCTCCACGATCAGCTTGCTGACCTTGTCCGGGTGCCGAGCGGCGAACTGGTAGGCGTTCACCCCGCCCAGCGAGTGACCCAGCACCGGCACCGGGCCGACTCCCAGATGCTCGTGGAAGGCGACAACATCGGCTATGTAGTCGTCGCGCTCGTAAGTGTTCGCCTGCTCGGATTCTCCATGACCGCGCTGATCGAGCGCGATCACCCGCCACCCCGGCGCCAATGCCTCTGCGAGCGACGCGAACGCCGACGCCTCGTTGTAGTGACCGTGCAGGGCCACAAGCGGTCTCCCCGGACCACCGAAGTCCAGATACGACAGCTTCCGCCCACCCACCATGAAGAACTCACGCATGACGCGGATCTTAGGGGTCGGCACCGACACCCCAGAGCTGAACAGAGGCCCACGCACAGCCCGTCCACTTCAGGGGAGAGTCCCTCATCGACCAACACGGCACCGACACCGTCCTCACAGCCGTCGACGCGCTCCACGATGCCGGCGTCGAGATTCTGTAGTTCGATGCCGGCTGCTCTCTCCAGCGGCACAGGCAGAGCCCCCAAGGCACCCGGCTCCTGCGACAACGCATTCCGGTAGTCCTGGGTACGGCAGGAGAGAACGATCCCCTGACCTTCGACCATCGCCTCGTTGATCTTCATCAGCGCTTGCATCCGGAACCCATGCGGGATCTCGTCGAAGCCGTCGAGGAGCGGAAGGATCAGCCGTCTGTCGAGCAGAGCCCTGCCGCGACTGACCGAACTGTCCGGCGCCGGGGCAGGGAGGCCCATGAACTCGTAGTCGATTGCCAGCCTACGGTCCATCCACGCGAACAAGTCGCTCTCCTCGACCGGATTCCAGGACGCCAAAGAGAAGAGAACCGGGACGCGTGCCCCTTCGCCTGCCGGGCGCTCCACAAGGAGATCCAACAGCAACTGCACGAGCAACACAGTCTTCCCCGCGCCCTCTTGCCCCAGTACGACCAAGCGGTCCGTGGGAACGCGCCGCGAGAACACATCCTTGATTTCGCTGCCCTCTCCCGCCAAGTCAGCGGGACTTGTGGCCCACGCGCCGGTGTCGACCGAGCCTGCACGGGGCCATCGCTCGGCAGCCTCTCTGATCTTCGACCACTGCTCGGTCAGACCCTCGGGAGCCTGCTGCCACGACACGGTCAAGGAACCAGGCTCGTACAGGCGGCGAACCTTGCCCTCGCCTTCCCACTGAGCCCGGACCTTCAGCGCCAGATCGTCAGCGAGGTCGGTCAGTCGCACACTGTCCGCGTGATCACGGCGGTCCGCCTGATACGAGGCCCACGCCACTACCAGCGCGATCAACCCCACAACCAGAGCAAGTAGCCCCACACCGAAGCTCAGCACTCCGGCGAATCCCCCAGGGTCGAGGCCTGGAGTCCGCGCCGCCTTCACAGTCCACGCGACTCCGGCAACCCCGGTAAGGGTGAGCAGCACCCCGCCCCATGCCCAGAGTGCTCGCCCGTGACGCCCACCACTGCTTTTCATGACGGGGTGTTCCCCCTCGGAAGCGCATAGCACTCCTGCGCCAGAGCAGACCGGGCCCCGAAAGACGGATCCCAGCCGCCCAGCCGGTCCAAGACGCGGACCGGTGAGGCAAGTTCGCCGTGTGCACGACGATGGGTGCGCCTACTCCTACGGCTCTGACAGCGCCCGCAGAGCGCATAGGGCCGGATCGCCGCTGTCCGTCGGCTACGGCCGCGGATCCCGTGCCGTCGCTCACCGCAGGGGGAGAGCGTGGTACTCCGGTTCGGGTTGGCCGAAGGCCAGCCCGTTCTCGTCGAGCGCGTTGTGGACCGTGACGCGGCCCTGCGCGAGGACGATGCTCACCGCGACCATGCCGCGTGCCATGTCCTGTCCGCGCCACTCCAGCAGTTCGACCGCCGAGACCGCCTCGCCCGACCCGGTAACCAGGTCGTTGCGCCAGCGCAGCGTGAAGTCCGCCCAGCGGAATGGGGTGGTGTCAGGGGTGACCGTGTTCCACGTCAGGGAGAGGTCGTCGAACTTCTGGTGCTGGATCTCCAACTGCTCGCCCTCGAAGTCGAGCAGGACCGGCGCGTCGGCGAACCACTCGTCGTCGTGGACGTCCCAGAGCAGCCAGGCGTGCGTCAATGTGCGCCCGGTGAGACGGGCCAGGCGCTCGCCGTGCGCAGCAGCGGCATCGCGGCCCGACCGCCATACGGGCCGGTAGTCGCGGATGCCGAAGTAGTCGTCGCCCACGAGCGGACGCCCCTTGCTGTGCGGTCGAACGGTAAAGGCCGCCGCCCCCGGCACGGGGGAGTGGCCGTCTCACCGTACTGTCCGACGGCCCGCCCCCGACTTCGGCAGCTGTACCACCCGCCGGCTCACCCGCTGGACCACGGGGACCTCAGTCATCACTGCCACGGGACCAGGACGACCACCCGGCACAGGAACAGGCGCCGGGCACCCCGCTGCGACGTGGGCAAACCGTCCGCCGCGAGAAGACCGTCATCGCTCTGAAACGGTTGAAGGGATGAAAGGCGTCACCCCCGGTCTGGATACTGATGGCATGGAATTTGCCGTCTTCATGACCTTGCCCGGACTGGTCATCCTCCTGACAGTCGTGGCCTTCGCAGATCAACTGCTGCTCCGTGCCGGACGGGCCGGACTGCTGCCCTGGCGGAACAGCGTCCGGCAGGGTCAGATATCGGCGACCGGGTTCGAGCAGCTCCACGCGGGCTTTTCACCCGGGAAGCAGAACGAACTCAAGGAGCGGCAGTCAGCACTGGTGATGAGGGATGACGAGGAAGACGGGGCGCCACCGAACCGAACAGCGGTGGACCTGGAGGCAGGGACTGCGGTCGTCCGGATCGTGCAGGCCGTCGGCTCTACCGTCGCTACGAACGCAAGGCCGAACACTTCCTCGCCTTCGTCGGCATCGCTGCGACCCTCATCTGCCAACGCCGCCTGATCAGGCGAACAACACCTCGCCATGACGCTGCACGATGATGAGTCGCGTGAAGAGAACTACCGGGCCTGAAGCCGTCGTGGCCCGCTTGTAGCAGGAACACCTGCGCGCGCCTTTCCCTGCTTCCGTGGTGGGGCGAGCGCCCAGGGTGCTGTGCTGCAGTCACCTGATAGCCCGCCGTCTTGGCACGGGTCACAGGCGGACGACGACGAGGGCGATGTCGTCCTGGCTGCCGCCGGTGACGCCCAGGTGGGCCAGCAACGCATCGGCGAGTTGTTCAACGGGGAGGGTGCTGTACTGGGCGAGGGCGTCGGTCAGCCGGGTCAGGCCGGCGTCGATGTCCTCACCGCGGCGTTCGATGAGACCGTCGGTGTAGAGCACAAGCGTGTCCCCCGGGCTGTAGGACAGGCCGGCCTGGGGGCGGGGGACATGATCTGGTCGGGCGCCCAGCGGCGGGTCTGTGGCCTGGTCCAGCAACTGCCGGCTGCCGTTTGGATGGAGCAGTACCGGCGGTGGATGGCCGGCGTTGCTGTAGATGATCAGCCGGCTGCGCGGATCGATGAGCACCTTGACCACGGTGGTGGCGAGCGCACCGTCGACCGCCCGGGCATACAGACCCAGTACCTCCAAGGCCTGCGCGGGGCTCGGAACGGCCCGGATGGCTGCGCTCAGGGCGCTGCGGAGCATGCCCATGACGGCGGCGGCCTGCAGGCCGTGGCCCACGACGTCCCCGACGGCGATGGAATAGCGGTCGGGCGGCAGATCGACCACGTCGTACCAGTCGCCGCACACGTTGAGTGAGCCGCTGGCTGGCAGGTAGCGCACGGCGATGTCCTGGTGCCTGTCCAGGTCGGGCGCGCGGAGCATGACCTCCTGAAGGGTGACGGCGATTTCCCGCTCGCGGGCATGCGCCTGGCGAAGTTGCTCGTTCAGCCGTTCCAGATCGTGCGACCGCGCGTATACCTGGGCCGCGATACCTGGACCCTGCTTGCTCAGCGGTGGGGTGAGCTCACGGATGACGGGGGAGCCCATGAACTCGGTGACATCGTCGGCCCGCACGATGATCCACTTCACGGCGCCGTCAGGCCCCAGGACGGGGCTCGACAACCCGCACCACCATCGCTCCTCGATCTCTCTTGGCCGACCGACGACGGGAACGTCGAATCGCTGCGGCGCCACCACATCGGGCTCGCGGGAGTCGAGCACATGCTGGAGGGAGGAACCGAAACCACGCGCCGCATCCGCCGCGGCAGGCGTGTCCGGGAATGCCTCCAGAACTGACCGCCCGGCCAGTTCTTCGCGGGTGCTACCGGTAATCCGGAGGTAGGCCCGATTCGCGTATCGGACCACCAGGTCGGCGTCCAGCACCAGAAGCGGGTTCGGCGCGGCGTCGAACAGCTCCTCGAAATCGATCTCCGCTGTCGTCACGCGCGTGCCTACCCATCTCTACGAGCGCGACCGCCTTCATCTCCAAACTACGAGGTACCCGCCACGTGCGCCCGCCGGACGACTGCCGGTCCGATCCGCAGAGCACTGGCCTGGCTCCCCGACGGCGCTTCGCCTGGCGTTGGGATCAAGCCGCACGACCGTGTTGTGTACCTGCTTGCCTTGGTCTGGGCTTTAACGTGGCCTGATGACGCGGCAAGATCCAGGAAGGGACCCTTCAGTCCCCTCGCGTGGCGTTGGCCTTCGTGCACGTGCCAAACGGTGGTGGCGTCGTCAGTCGGCCGGCGTCAAGGGCCTGCTCTCACCGTAGTCGGCGGGATCATCGTGTTCGCCGTGACCGAATGGCTGGGGCCAGGGTTGGTTCACATTGCTCAGCGCATCAGCTCACGCCGCAACCGGCGCTACCTGCGGAGACGCCAGATCAAACACACCATCCCCGGACCCGAAGGACCAGCGGGTCAACCGTAAACGACGCCGCAGCAAGGGGCGGCCGGCCCACCGGCTTCGACACCGAGATCTACAAACGCCGCAACGAGGTCGAGCGAACGATCAACCGGCTCAAGAACTTCCGAGCCGTCGCCACCCGCTACGACAAGCGGGCCTACGTCTTCCACGGCACCGTGACCACCGCCGCGATCCGCTTATGGCTCCGGCCGTGATCGCTCGACAGAAAATCGCCCTTATCAGGGGTGAGCATGATGGAGGCTGACCATCCCTCCCCGCCGTACTTCAGTTCACCTCGGCGGGTCCTCGCCTGTAAGCCCGTCGACGGATTCACGGATGAGGTCGGCGTGACCGGCGTGGCGGGCGTACTCCTCGATGAGGTCAAGGAGAATGCGGCGGAGGTTGGGGCGTTCGCCGCTACGGGTGGTGTAGGCGCCGAGTTGGTCCAGCCCGCCCTTGCTGAGCGCCTCGTCGACGATGGCACGGGAGCGGGCGACTGATTCCTGCCAGAGAGCGCGCAGTTGCTCGGGGGTGTCCTCCGCGGCGGAGCGGTAGTCCCAGTCGGGAGTGCTGTCCCAGTTGACGGTGTCCCAGGGAGCACCGACGGGGGAGCCGAGCCACAGCCGGGCGAAGTGACTGTCTTCTACTTTCGCCAGATGCTTGAGGAGGCCGCCCAGAGTGATGCTGGACGTGCCGAGTGTGGCGCGAAGGCCGGAGGCGTCCAGGCCAGAGCACTTCCAGGCAAGGGTAGCCCGCTGCCGTTCGAGGGCGCCGAGGATGGCTGCTGTCTCGGTGCCAGCGAGTGGAGGTTCTGGCCAAGCTTCGGTTTTGCTCTCAGTCATGGCCGCAGACCTTAGCGAACGGAACTGACCGTGCAGCCGACGGGTGAACCGCAACGAACCGATCACTCAGGAACTGCTGGCTCTCACTCGCGGGCCTCGCACTGGTGTGCCGCACGGCAGCCTGCAGCGCGGCACCCATCCCTGCAGTCAAAACAGGGCGGTGTGACGGTGTCATTTCTTCGGGTCGGCGCCGTACGTCACGACGTCCGGGACTCCGAGCGCCATGCCCGTGATGCAGCCCTTGTCCCACACCCCGCATTCGTCGCTGTCCAGGCCCCCGGCAGCGCGTCTGCGCATTCCCGCTGCCCCACGGAGGCGTCAGGCTTTCGTAGGAGTGCTCGCCATCGCCCCCGGCGGGCGCATCATGAAGACGTCGATCGGGTCCTGGGCTTCCACGACGAATCCGTGGCGCTCGTAGAGTCGACGGGCAGCACTGCCCTGCAAGACGTTCAAGCCCACGGTCATGCCCTGCGCGTCCGTTCGCTCCAGTACCGTGCGCAACACAGCGGATCCGAGCCCTCGGCCCTGACAGCGCGGAGCCAGGTAGAAGTGCTCCAGCCACTGCCTGCCTTCGGCGGGCCGGACCGTGACGCATCCTGCGAGTTCACGGTCGATCACGATGATCGACGTGTGCTGCGGGGAGAAGGAGTCCCGCAGCCGCTGCCGTACCCGGTGCTCGTCGTAGCGCCCAAGGCGTTCCAAGTCCGCACGCATGACCGTGGCCCGCAACTCCGCGATCACCTCGATGTCCGCTGCCACCGCAGAACGCAGCCCCCAGCCCGCGGCGTGCGCCGACGTTGCCCGTGCAGGCACTGCCATGTCCGATCGCGTACCGCTCCCCATCACCCCGGCATCCATGGCCGGAGTATCTCAGTCCGCCTGCCCTGCCCAGGCGCACGGGCATCTCAACCCGACTACCCAATGCCACCGCGACCTCAATCGCGGACCGGGTCGTTAGGCGCACGAGTGGTTGCAGCGAACCTCGCTGCTCCGGCATCCACATGCCTCATGTGCCTGATCGCCGGCTAAAAGCTGTCCTGGATAGCCCCGTTCTCCGGGCTGAGCCCGCGTCAGTTCGGCAGGCTGATCACCGCGTTCCGGCGTGAGGGTCAGATCCGGTGCGCAGGGGCCGGCCGTGGAGCCTGCCGCTGGAGGGCCGAGTGCTGCTGGTGGCCGCGTACTGGCGTACGAACCTGACACTGCGCCAACTGGCGCCGCTGTTCGGGGTGTCCAAGTCCGCGGCCGACCGCATCATTGACCACCTTGGACCCGCGCTCGGCCTCCAGCAGCGCTAGCGGTTCCGCAGGGACACCGTGCTGGTCGTGGACGGCACCCCGGTCCCCACCCGCGACCATCAGGTCGCCGAGCAGTCGAAGAACTACCGATACTCCACCAACCACCAGGTCGTCATCGACGCCGACACCCGGCTGATCGTCACGGTCGGCCGCCCGCTGCTCGGCAACCGCAACGACTGCAAGGCGTGGGAGCTGTCCGGCGCCAAGGACGCCGTCGGCCGCACCACGGTCATCGCGGACGGCGGCTACCGGGGCACCGGCCCGGTCATTCCGCACCGTCGCGAACCCGGCCAGGCCGCATTGCGGCCTGGAAAGAGGAGCAGAACGCCTCCCACCGCAAAGTCCGCGCCCGCGTCGAGCACGTCTCGCCCGCATGTAGACCTGGAAGATCCTCCGCGACTGCCGTCTCAAGGCGACGGTGTCCACCACGCCATGCTCGGCATCGCCCGCCTGCACAACCTCGCACTTGCCGGGTGACACAGGAACAAGCAGGCCGTCACCCAGCCGTCAAAGATCGTTTATGGGACAGCCCTTAGCCCGCCCGGGCGACGGCGAGGTGGGCGTCCACGTCGACGACCCCGTCGACGCCCTGGCAGAGGCCTACGATCACCAGGACGAGACGCGGGTTCGGGACGTTCCCCCGGAGGGTGACGACCCCGTCCCGGGCCTCGACCGCGACAGCGCCCTCGTCCAGGCCGAGGATGCGTCCCAAGATGTGCTGCTCGACCTCATTGCGGATCTCGGCGTCGGAGCGGATGAAGGCGTTCAGCAGGTCGCTACGGCTGACGATGCCGGTGAGAAGCCCGTCTTCGCCGACCACCGGCAACTGCTTGACGTGCCGCCTGCGGAGTTCCCGCGCGGCCCGGGGGATCGTCCAGTCGGCGCGTGCGGTGAAGACCGGGCTGCTCATGAGCGCGCCCGCGGTCCGGGCCCGGGCCTTGCCCCAGGCGCGCTCGTCGTTCCCGTCCTGCCCTTGCGGATCGGGCATGCCGGTCTCGTGCCGCAGCACGTCGGAGGCGGACACGACTCCGACGGGGGCGCCGTCGTCGTCGATGACGGGGGCCGCGACGATGTCGTTCGCGTCCAGTAGAGCGGCGATCTCATGGAGCGGTGTACTGGGGCGGAGGGTGATGACCTCCCCGGTCATCACGTCACCGACCGTGCGGCGGTGCAGCATGGCCTCGGCCTCCTCCGTTTTTTGCGGCGGGTGGCCGCGGTCGGAGCGCCCGGGCGATGTTGCGCGGCGCGTCGGCCCCGCGGCCCTGCTGGTTGGTGAACGCGTCCTCCCTACCCATGACAGCACCCCGCCGCTCGGGAGGCCAGCGGTTGTTTGACCTGGTAAGGAGGGCCAGCGGCGCTGCGGCTCCTGCGACCAGCCGCATGTTCATGGAGATGATGCGCACCCCCGAGGGCCGCACCCTGGTGCTGGACGTCCTACCGGCGACCTTCCCGTGGGTGCGCTACCTGCCCGCCCACGACATCCGCGAGTTCTCCGTGGAGCTCGGCGCCGCAGCCGACCTGGGGGAGGAGCGGCGCCGGTCAACGGCGGGCCATGCGGCCCATGAACCGGACGGTCAGGCGGCGCGGCAGGAACTTGCTGACGAGGGCGAGCCGACGGCCGTTGGTGATCACCGACGGGGGCGCGGAGCGGCGGCCGAGCGTGTCGAGGGCCACCTTGACGACGTGGGCGGGCGTGGCTCGCTTCGTGCCGTAGTCGGCCGACTGGCTGCCGGCGACGTCGTAGAACTCGGTCTTCGTGGCGCCGGGGCACACGGCGAGGACGCGTAGACCGGTGTCGTGGGTCTCCTCCCACAGCGATTCGGTGAAGCTGAGACCGAAGGCTTTGGTGGCGCCGTAGACGCTCAGGTACGGGGTCGGCTGGAAGCCCAGCAGGCTCGCGACGTTGATCAGGACGCCGGTGTCGGCGGAGGTCAGCGGGTCGATGTAGGCGCGGCTGAGGTCGACCAGCGCGCTGACGTTCAGGGCGATCATGCTCTGCAGGCGGTCCGGGTCCTCGTCGGTGAGGGCGTTGTGGGTGGCGAAGCCGGCGTTGTTGACGAGGCCGGTGGCGTAGATGCCGCGGGATTCGAGTTCGGCGCGCAGGGTGCGGCCGGCGTCGGGCAGGCCACCGAGGTCGCGGGCGACGACGGTCACCGTGACGCCGTGGGCGCGGGTGAGTTCGCCCGCCAGGTCCTTGAGCCGGTCCGCTCGGCGGGCGACGAGTACGAGATCCGCGCCGCGACGGGCCAGCTGGCGGGCGAATTCCGCACCGAGCCCGGAGCTGGCTCCGGTGACGATGACGGTCTGGCGGAGATAGTCGATTTTGCTCATGGTTGCACTCTAGGCACGCTCTTGCACTCAGTGCAAACAGTTGCATCTCGCGAAGAGATGTACCATCGGTGCATGACTCAGAAACCGGCACCTCTTCGTGAGCAGACCCGCTCGGTGGTTCGCGCGCTCCTCGCCAAAACCGCCCTCGAACTGTTCGCCGCCAAGGGGTACGACGACACGACACTCGACGAGATCGCCGCCGCAGCGGGGGTCTCCAAACGGACCCTGTTCAACTACTTCCGCAGCAAGGAAGACCTCGCCCTCAACGGCCTGTCCGAGCAGGGGGAATTGATCGCCGCACGGCTCGCCGAGCGCCCGGCCGACGAGGATCCGTGGACGTCGCTGCGTGCTGCCTTCCAGGTGCTCGAGGAGATGGACATCACGGCCGAGCGCCGGCTCGAGATGATCACGCTGCTGTTCGGCAATGAATCCCTGCGCGCCGGCCACGCCGAGAAGCAGGCCCGCTGGCAGGACCTGCTCGCACCGCTGATCGAGCCGCGACTGCCCGACTCCGACCGCCGCGCCCTGCAGGCGCGCGCGATCGCGGCCGCGGCGATCACCTGCCTTCAGGCAGCAACAGAAGAGTGGATGCGCCTGGGCGGACAGGCCGACCACTTCGACCTGTACGACACCGCCGTAGAGGCGATCCGCCGCCCTGGCCCGCAACCAGAGAAGACGACATGAGCAGGCGCCTGCCCCCCGCCGACCTGCCGAACATGGCCGCCGCCCTGCGTGCCGAACGCGCCGAGATGCTGGGCTTCACCAGCAGCCTCACCGACGTCGAATGGACCGCGCCCAGCGCCGCGGCCGGATGGCGCATCGCCGATGTCGTCGCCCACATCGGCGCGACGGCCCGGAGCTTCTACACACCCGCCGGAATGCGCACGATCTTCGCCGGCAGCCTCGAACAGGTCAACGAAGACCCCGTCGACCGGCGGCGCCACTGGAGCCGCGGGAAGGTGATGGCCGAGTACCAGCGCGCCAGTCGGCGAGCCACCATGCTCCTCGACGTCGTCAGACGCACGCCCGCCGCCCGAGTGCGGGTTCCACTGGCCGAACTCGGCCGCCACCCCCTGGCGCTGATGATCAGCGGCGCACTCGTCTTCGACCATCACACGCACCTGCGCCACGACATGGCCCCGGCGCTCGGCCGGCCCGCACCGCCCACCGACGCGGACCGCATGCGCGCGGTCCTGACGTGGATGATCGCCGTACTGAGCAATCAGGTCGCGCAGGCGCCAGTCGCCGGGCTCGACGCCCGCGTCGCCCTGACCCTCACCGGCCCCGGCGGCGGGACCTGGTGGATCGATGCGTCGGGCGGCCTGGCTCCGTCCAACGGCGCGGTCGCCGCGCACGTCACCGCCCCCGCGCTGACGTTCCCCGACTGGGGCACGCAGCGCTCTTCCTGGCGCGACAGCGACGTGACGGTCACCGGCGACACCGGGCTCGCCGCCCGCTTCCTCGACGCCGTCAACGTCATCTGACCGGGGCACGGGAAGCCCGCCTCCCAGGCGGCCCCGGACCGCTTGTGCGCTCCTTCTGGTGGCGGCGAGTTCCGGCCGGGGCGCCGGCTTCGCGGGCCTCGACGGCTTGTGATCGTCGGCCGACACAGGGCGAACGTTGCCTGACAGCCGGCGCAGCCGTGGGCCCGGACCGGCTCCGCGGACTCGCCGGGCCGCTCGTCGCCGTCGGCGGCCCGGTGGGGCCGTCCGGGTAACGGGGACGCCCTACGGACCATCGGCGATCTTCTCCGCGATGCGGCCGAGCACAGCGAGTTCCTCAGGGCCGAGCCGGTCGACGAAGTGCCGTCGCACGGAGGCGACATGGGTCGGGGCGGCTTCCCGGAGCGTGTCCCATCCCGTCTCGGTGAGGACCAGGAGGCAGCCCCTTCCGTCGGCGGGGTCCGGTGCGCGCCGGATGAGTCCGCGCGCCTCCATGCGGGTGGCGTGGCGGGACAGACGGCTTCGCGACCACCCCATCTTGGCGGCCTGTTCGCGCAGCGTGCTGGTGCCCTCGGCGCGCTCGGACAGGGTGCTGAGCACCTCGTAGTCCGGCTCGGACAACCCGTGCGCGGCCAGGTCCTGCGCGGTGCGGGCCTGCACCGCGGTCACCATGCGGAGGTACGCCCGCCAGACGCGCTCCTCATCGGCTGCGAGCCAGCGGACCGAAGGGTCCGTCTCATTCGTTGACATGTAATCAACCTACCGGCTAATTTCGTTTCCATGACAACGAAACGGCTTCGCATCGTCGTACTGGTCTGCAGCACACGCCCCGGCGCGCTCGGCCCCGCCGTCGGCGAGTGGCTGACCGAGACGCTGGCGCCGAGCGCCGACATGCTCGACGCGGACCTCGTACCCCTGGCCATCGGCGATCTGGGCCTGCCCTTCCTGGACGAGGAGGAGCACCCGTCGACCGGCGTCCACCACCACGAGCACACCCGCCGCTGGAGCCGGATCGTCGACGGGGCGGACGGCTTCGTCTTCGTGACGTCGGAGTACAACTACGGAATGCCGGCGACCCTGAAGAACGCGCTCGACTACCTGGGCCCGGAATGGGCCTGGAAGCCGGTCGGCTTCGTCAGCTACGGCCACACCTCGGCCGGCACGCGCGCGGTCCAGCACGCCAAGCAGGTGGTGACCACCCTGCGCCTGGTCCCCTTGGGGGCCACCGTCGCGATACGGATCGCGGACGCGATGCGGGAGGACCGCTTCGCCCCCGCGGTGCGTCACGCTGACGCCGCCGAAGGGCTGCTGGCGGAACTGGTGCGGGTCTCACGGGCATTGGCCCCGCTGCGTGAGTTCGGACGCGCGGACGCCGTGGCGGGCCCGCTCCCCGGCTCGTACGCGCGGCGTCTCGGCCCGGACGACGCCCCCGAGGTGACGGCGCTTCAGCGCTGCTGCTGGATGGAGGAGGCGCTCGCCAACGACACCCTGGCGATCCCGGCGCTCCACGAGTCGCCGGACGAGGTGCGCGCCTGGCTGGCCGACTGGCACGCGACGGGACTGTGGCGGGACGGGCGGTTGCTCGGGATGGTCCGCACGCGTCGCATCGGAGCCGACCTGCATGTCGGGCGACTCGCCGTCGCCCCCGACCTGCGGGGGCTCGGCGTGGGCCGGTGGCTGCTGGCCCGGGCCGAGTCGGCCGGGGAGGGCTGTCGGCGTATCGTCCTGTCCACCGGCGCTGCCAGCCACCGCAACCTGACTCTCTATCAGGGGCAGGGGTACGCTCCGCTTCCCGATGCGCCGGACGACGGCGTGGTGGGTCTGGCCAAAGCCGTCCCCGCCTGAGCGCCGGCGCCGTCGACTCCGGCAGGCCCGCGGCCGGAGCGGACGCCTGTGCCGCGGACCAGTCGATCGGGCCGGCCGGCGGGCGTCCACGGCTGGGAGCTGTCCGACGGACCCGATGAGCGCGGCGGGCCCGGTGAACGCGGCATCCTGACCGCCGTGGTGTGCGCCGAGGAGCACCTCCATGCCGACGGTCTCCGCGTGCGCTGCACCTCGACCTCGGCCTGCCTCGGTGCTGGGCCCGGGCCCGCGTCCGCCTCCCAGGTCGAGCGGCGAGGCCGCTGACTGCAACTCCTGGCTGCGGCTCTCGGCTCAGGCGCGCGGGCCGGCGCCGTGCAGCAGCGTGTCGATGATGCGGGTGGCGAGGGTGTCCGGGTCGGCGCCGTCCGCGTTGCCGTGCAGGGATTCCCCGATGAGCGCGTAGTAGACCCGGCGCACCCAGTCGAGGTCGGCCGCTTCGTCGATGAGCTTGTCGTCCTGGGCCCGCTTCAGCACGGCGATGCACCTGCGGGCGATGTCCTGATGGATGACAGCGGCCTCGCCCTCCGGGTCGGCCGGCAGCTCCAGGGCGAACGCCCAGGCGCTTTTGACCTGGAGCACGTTGGCCGTGATCCGGTGCATCGCCACCAACGGCGGTGCGGTGTCCGGCCGGCCGTCGTCCACCGCCTGGGCGAGCTGGCGGGCCGCGGACGAGGCCAGCGCCTCGATCAGCGCCTGCCGGTTGGCGAACCGCCGGTGGATCGTCGTGCGGGCCACTCCCGCGGCCGCGGCGATCTGCTCCATGGAAGCCCCCGGCTCTTCGGCGAGCACCCGCTCGGCAGCCTCCAGGATCGCGCGCACGCTGCGCTCCGCATCCGCCCGCAACACTCTCGGCTCTCGTGCCGCCGTCTCGCCCATCACGCCTCCTGCTCCACCACTTACCAGAGACACGATACATCTCTGATGCCGTCGCGCGACTATCTGCATCAATGCTGTTGCAGTTGCTTGGATTGCTGATACATACTCCTCCCAGTTGCCCTCGACTGAAGGAGAACTCGTGCCCAGTACTGCTCTGATCACCGGAGCGTCGTCCGGCCTCGGCGCGGAGTTCGCCGCGCAGCTCGCCGCCCAGGGACACGATGTGGTCCTGGTGGCGCGCTCCGGCGACCGGCTTGCCGCCCTTGCCGAGCGCCTGATCGCCGAGCACGGCGTCCGCGCCCATGTACTGGTCCAGGACCTCGCCGAGCCGGACGCGGCCCGCCGCATCGCCGACCGGCTGGCCGCCCGCGAGCTGAGCATCGACCTGTTGGTCAACAACGCCGGCTTCGGGACCTGCGGCCGCTTCGAGGAGATACCCGGGGCCCGCGACCACGACCAGTTGATGGTCAATGTCGTGGCCCTCGTCGACCTCACCCATGAGCTGCTGCCCGGCATGCTGGAGCGCGGCCGCGGCTCGGTCGTCAACGTCGCTTCCAACGCCGCCTTCCAGCCGTCCCCTTACTTCGCCGTCTACGGTGCGGCCAAGGCCTTCGTGCTGAACTTCGGCCTCGCCCTGCGTCAGGAGTACCGCCGGCGTGGCATCCGCGTGCTCACCTTGTGCCCCGGCCCGGTCGAGACCGCCTTCTTCGACACCATCGGAACCCGCCGGGCGGCCGTCACCGGCTCCATGACCACCCCGGAGCCCGTCGTACGCGCCGCGCTGCGCGCGCTGGAGCGCGACCGCGGCTATGTCGCCCCCGGACTCGGCAACGCCCTGACAGCACACCTGACGCCCCGTCGCCCCCGGACCCTGGTCGCGGCCATCGCCGAACGCGTCACCCGGAAGGTCCTGGCCACCTCGGCCGCCCCCTCGACGTTGCCGGAGCACGCCGCATGAGAGCCTCCGCCGCCCCCGTCGGCGCCGCCTCGGCGATGTTGCTCGTCGGCACCTCGACCGCGGTCTCCGCCACCATCGCCGACTACCCGGTCTTCGCCGGACAGGCCTTACGTTATGCGCTTGCCGCGGCCATCCTGCTGGCCGTCGTAAGCCACCGGCGCCTGCCCCGCGTGCGCCTGACCGCACGGGACGTCCTGCTGCTGATCGCGCTGGCCGCCACCGGTCTGGCGGGGTTCAACGTCTTCCTCGTCGAAGCCACCCGGCACGCCGGGCCCGCCATGATCGCCGCCGTGGTCGGAGCAGTCCCTCTCGTGCTCGCCCTCGTGGGGCCATTGATGGAACGCCGGCGCCCCGCACCCCGCACCGTCGGCGCCGCACTCGTGGTGGCACTCGGCACAGCCGTCGCAGCCGGCCTCGGATCGGGCAGCGTGACGGGCCTCCTGCTGTCCCTCGGTGCACTCGCCGGCGAGGTGGCGTTCTCCCTGCTGGCCGTCCCGCTCCTGCCCAAACTCGGCCCCCTGAGGGTCGCCGCCTATCCCGCCGCGCTCTCCGTACCCATGCTGCTGGCCGCGGGCCTCGCCCTGGACGGTACGGACTCCCTGCGGCTGCCCACACCCGGCCAAGCCGCCGCCTTCGGCTACCTCGGCGCGATCGTCACCGCGGCCGCGTTCTTCCTGTGGTACGACGCACTGCGCCGCCTCGGAGCCGACCGTGCGGGCCTCTTCGCCGGCCTCGTGCCGGTAGGCGCACTGCTCACCACCGTCGCACTCGGCCTCGGCCAGGCAGGCCCCGCCGACGTCACCGGCGCCCTGCTCGTCACAGTCGGCGTCGCCGTCGGCCTGCGACAGCCCGGCCGCGCCCGTCCGGGATCGCACCGTCCCCAGGCGGCAGTTGACGAGTTGGTCTGATCGGTGTTCATCCAGGCAACAAGAGCTCGCGCGGACAGGCGGCCGACAGGGCGGCGTTGGGGGTGTGCGGCCCAACTAGGCTCAACCAATGAGCCGTCGCGGGCTCGGGCCTGATGGCCGTGATGCGTGACCGGCAGAGAGGAGCACACCCGTGACAGAGGCGACGTCCTTCCTGCTCGAACGCCTGCACGCGGCCGACCAGACCGACGTCGTCGCGGTCGAGCCAGCCACTGGAGGCCTCGCCGCGACCGCGGGGCTCGCGCGCCGCATCGACGGCACGTCGGTGTTCGTCAAGGCGTTCGGCGAGCCACCGTCGGACGACACCTTCGCCGCAGAGGCCGAAGGGCTCACCGTGCTGCGCGAGGCGGGAGGCATCGCCACCCCCGAGATCATCCTCGCGGACCGTGACCTGCTCGTGCTGTCCGTGCTGCAGCCCCGTCCGAGCACCGAGGCCATCTGGGAGCAGCTCGCGCATGCGCTCGCCCACCTGCACACCACCACGCGGTACCCCCGATTCGGGTGGCACCGGGACAACTGGCTGGGCCGTCGCCGGCAGGTCAACACCTGGGAAGAAGACGGGTTCGAGTTCTTCGCCCAGCACCGTCTGCTGCGCTGGCTCGGCGAGCGTCGTGTCCAGGAGGCGCTCGACGCCGCAGACCGGGCGGCGCTGGAGCGGCTGTGCGACCGGCTGCCCGACCTGCTGCCGGTCAGGCCCGCGTGCCTGACGCACGGCGACCTGTGGGCGCTGAACGTCATGGCTACGCCCGACGGGCGGCCCGCGCTGATCGACCCGGCCGTGTCATACACGTGGGCCGAGGTCGACCTGGCCCACCTCTGGACGACAGCGCCACCGCCCGAGGCGCATGTGTTCTTCGAGCTGTACGCCGAGCTGACCGGGCTCGACCGCGACTGGCGCGAACGGATGCCGATCCTCCAGCTACGCCAACACCTGGCTGTGATCGCCCAGTTCGACCC